>JAGREL010000396.1 GCA_020446575.1 Novosphingobium sp.
TCTACCTGTTCGGCACGATCCACGCCCTGCCTGCCCGGATCGACTGGCTGGAAGGCCCGGTTGCCGCCGCTTTCGAGGAATCGGGCGAGCTGGTGACGGAAATCGTCAGGGAAGGCCCGGCCGAGATGCAGACGCTGGTGTTCGACAAGGCGACGCTGCCCGAAGGCGAAACGCTGCGCGGACTGCTTTCCGACGAGCAAAAGGCCCAATACGAAGCCGCGCTTGCCGCGCTCGGCATGCCGGCGCAGGCCTTCGACCGCTTCGAGCCGTGGTACACCGCCATCGCCCTGTCCACCGTGCCGATGATGCGCGACGGCTTCGCCTCGGAAAACGGCGTGGAGGAAACGCTGCAGGCGCGCTCGGAAGCGCTCGGCCAGACCCATGGCGGGCTGGAGACGGCGGAATACCAGCTCAGCCTGTTCGACACGCTCCCGCTCGACGTGCAGAAGCGCTATCTCGCCCAGGTGGTCGAAGACCTGCCGACGATGAAGGAAGACCTCAGGAAGATGATCGAGGCATGGAAGCAGGGCGATGCCGAGGAGCTGGCGAAGCTGATGAATGCGCAGGAAGACGATCCGGCGCTGGTCGAGGCGCTGCTGACCGGGCGCAACCGCAAATGGGCGGAATGGATCGGCAAGCGTCTAGATGAGCCCGGCACCGTGTTCCTCGCCGTCGGCGCAGGCCATCTTGCCGGCGAAGGCAGCGTGCAGGACCAGCTGTGCGCGAACGGCATCGCCGCCAAGCGGATACAGTAGCCCCATGTGGCGGCTCGCCACGCTGCTTTTGGCACTGGCGCTCGCCGCCTGCGGACCCAGGCCGCAGCCCGCCCATCCGGCGTTCTGGGAAGTCGAAGGCCCGGCCGGGCGCAAGGCCTGGCTGTTCGGCACGATCCATTCGCTCGCCCGCCCGGCTCTCTGGCGTTCCCCGCCGATCGACGGCGCGCTGGAAGAAGCCGATGTGCTGGTCGTCGAAGTCGCCGGCGTGGACGACGACGAAGCCATGGCGCAGGCCTTCGCATCCCTCTCGCAAAGCCCCGGCCAGCCACCGCTTGCCGACCGCGTGGAGCCGAAACTGCGCGCGCGCCTTGCAGAACTGATGCGCAAGGGCGGGATGACGGACAGCCAGTTCGCAAAGACCGAAACCTGGGCCGCCGCGCTGATGCTCGCGCGCGCCGGGAGCGGCGAGCTCAGCAGCAAATACGGGATCGACCGGGCCGTGATCGAAGCCGCGCGTGACAGGAAGGGCATGAAGATCATCGAGCTGGAAGGCGCTGACGGACAGTTGCGCCTGTTCGACGCCCTGCCGGAAAGCGAGCAGCGCGACCTGCTCGCCTCGGTGATCGCCGACAGCGCCAGCCTCGATACCGAAAGCGGCAGCCTCGCCGAAGCCTGGCGCACCGGCGACATGGAGCCGATCGAACGGGAAACGCAGCGCGGAATGCTCGCCGATCCCGAACTGCGCATGGTTCTGTTCACGCTCAGGAACAGCAACTGGACCGAGCGGATCATTGGACTGATGGCGGATGGTGCCCGCCCCTTCGTCGCGGTGGGCGCAGCGCACATGGCGGGCCCGGAAGGATTGCCCGCACTGCTGGAGGCCAAGGGCTACACTGTAAGGCGGGTGCAATAATGCCACCGTCCAAACTTCCGCTTTGGCGCGGTTTCCGGACTGACCGGGCCTGAATGACAATCTTTGGGAGAAGACAGCCCAGCTGGCCGCCTTCTCCCTTTCGCGCTGATACGGCGAATACCGTCTATGCGGTAACCAACACCGCCGGCTCGCGCTTTGTCGACCTTTCCGACGGTTTGTAGGTGCGCCAGTCGAATGGCTGGTCGACACGGTCTTCCCACAGCTGTTCACGATACTGGAGGATCAGGCGCGCGCGGCGACGGCGGGCTTTGGGGGAAGTGAACGGATTGAACCTGTCCGGCGGCTCCGCCGTCATGGCGCGAAGCAGGTCAGCCCGCTCGCGTCCGACCGGCGGCGGACCATCGGCCATCTGTGCCATGGCCGCCTCCTGCACCGCATTGCGTGGCTTCCATTCTGTCGGTTCCGACTGCGGTTGATCGATCGGCGGCTCGGTAGCAGCCAACTGCTCGGGATCGGGCCTTACAGGCTCAGGTGCGGCGGCGGGCGCTTCGCGATAGTCGACTTCGCCGTTGCGCTTGCGGCGTCTCGCCATCGCCAGGAAGCCGCCGGCCGCGCCGATGCCAAGCAGGCCCAGCAAGCCGGCAAGGGCGCCTTCGGGCAATTCATTGCCTGACGCATTCGCCGGTGATCTGGCCGCCGTGGGGCTTACCGCACCATCTCCTGGCGGAACCGTGACAACCACGGGACCAACCCCATCTACCGGCAGATCGGCATCGGCCAGATCCGGGGCCAGATCCGGGCCGGCCTTGGGCTCGATTGTCGACTCGACGGTCGCGCCGGGCCGCGAAGCAACGGAGGTAGTGGACGGCGCCTTTGCCGCGCGCGGCTTGTCCGCGGGGGCGACAGTCGAAATGCTCGACGCTTCGGGCGTGGACTCGGCAGGACCAGACGACCGAACCGGCTGGGAGGACGCCATCTGCTCTGCCGGGGTCGCGCTGGTCGAGGCCGGCGAAGTCGAGTCATTCGGCAATGTGATTTCCGGCAAGGTTATCGAAGGCGTATCTGCCGCAGCCGGTGCAGTGGCCGGTATCGAAATTGCGGGTTCCGTCGCAACTGGCGCTGCGACTGCACTATTCTCAATCGGCGATTCAAGTGCTGGAGAAGCATCCTGCGCGAAAGCCGGGGTGGACAGGACCGTCAGCATGGCCGAATTCGCCATGACTACGGAAAGCGAGCGTATGACGTTTTGTTTCATGCTCGCGACAATGCTTAACCATCGATTAGGTTACGCCGATTGAGCCGAACCGAGCCAAAATTCGCGACGAAGCGATGCTTGCTATACTTAGCAATTTACTTGTGCGACAGCCTATCTCACAAACCAACAGTAGTTCCAGGACACTTGACTGTGCCTGCGAGCCCGGCCCGGCACTTTTCGACAAAATGGCTACCGGTTGAGGCAGTGTCTCTCAAATTCTGTCGTGGCAAGTCTGCCAGCGCATGAACATACGCTTGTATGGCGCAGTCTGCATCGGTTCGTCGCACGATGCGCTCGAACTACCCGCAACGGTGTTGCCGGGATTGTATATGTGCCAGAAGGGTTGGTTTGAACAGGCAGGGCCTGCGGTTGGGGTTTGAAGGAGTAGCGTAATGAGTTTCAGTGCCAAAGGACCAGGAGTTCTCTTCCTGCTTGCCATGCTTACTGTGCCAGCGTCGGGCAGCTTGTCCGCGCAGGAGCTGGAGCCGTCCTTGGGCGAAGCCGGGACGACCGTATACGGCTCGCCTCCGGCTGACCTGTCCGGCTTGACCGAGGGGCCTGAGATCGAAGGCTTCATCTCCGCGCGCAGCGGCGACAAGATGAAAGTAACGAGCGCCGACGGCACCAACACGGTGATGCTGCTCAGTGAAGGGACTGGAATCAGGGCCAGTGGAGGGTTTCTGGGCCTCAATCGCGACAAGCTGGCGGCGGACTCGCTGCTCAACGGCCTGCCGGTTAGCGTCAAGACGGTGCAATGGTCCAGTAGTCTGGTTGCGCGTCAGATCGACCTCAAGACCAAAGACCTCAAGACCGCGACAATGATCCGCACCGGCACGGCCCAGGGCTTTGCCGAACAGACCGCGGCGACAGAGGCGCTGCGCAGCCGCGTGGGCGATATCGACAAATACAACATCAAGGGCACGACGAACGTGTACTTCGATACCGGCAAGTGGAGGCTTTCCGGTCTGGCCCAAGCCGATCTCTGCGCCGCGGCAACTGAAGCCGAAGCGATGGACAACGCCCTGCTGCTTGTTGTCGGTTACACCGATTCGGTCGGAAGCCAGGATTACAACCAGGTACTGAGCGAGAGGCGGGCTGGTCGCGTCGTCAATTATCTTCAGCAGAATTGCGGCTGGAAACCCTGGCGCATGCTTACCCCCACCGGGATGTCCGAAGCGGATCCGTTGGCGAACAACGAGACCGCCGAAGGCAGGAGACAGAACCGCCGCGTTTCGGTGAATATCCTGGTCAGCAAGGGCCTCGACGGTATGTGAGACGCACGGGGCGGGCTTTGCCCGCCCCGAGATTCTCGGCAGGGAACCTCCAGTATTAAGGCTCGCCAGCGGAAACCCGGAGCGAGACGATACGAGGCCACCCCCGGCCTTGCTTTTCTCCCGCTTTACCGCTAGGGGCGCGCGCTTCCCGGCATGGTCATCCCTGGAGGCGTGCCGGGCGATCCAAGAGATACTCGAAAGGTAGAGATTATGAGCGATGCGCTTACCCTGCCGGCCGAGGCGCGCGAACGGGCAGGCAAGGGAGCCTCTCGTGCATTGCGTCGCGAAGGCCGTGTCCCCGCCGTCGTCTACGGTGGTAAGGAAGATCCCCTGACCGTCCACGTCGAGGAAAAGGAACTGGTCCGGCAACTCAACACCGGCCACTTCATGAACTCGATCGTGATGATCGACGTCAGCGGCAAGCAGGTCAGGACCCTGCCCAAGGACGTTGCCTTCCACCCCGTCACCGACCGGCCCTTGCACGCGGACTTCCTGCGTCTGGCCAAGGGTGCCACGGTCGAAGTGGCCGTTCCGGTGGTGTTCGTCAACGAAGCCGCATCGCCGGGCCTGAAGAAAGGCGGCGTGCTCAACATGGTCCGTCACGAACTGGACCTGATCTGCGACGCCGACAAGATCCCGGCGGAGATCCAGATCGACGTCACCGGCCTCGAAGTCGGCGATTCAATTCACATCAGCCATGTCGCGCTGCCGGAAGGCTCCGAAAGTGCCATCACCGACCGCGACTTCACCATCGCCACCATCGTTGCTCCTTCCGCGCTCAAGGCCGAGGAAGGCGACAACGAGATGAAGCCGGAAGGCGAAGAAGGCGAACAGGCCGAGACGGCCGAAGAGGAAGCCGGCGAAGAGGGCGAAAGCGAATAGTTTCCTTCTCCCGGCGGGAGAAGGATACGCAGACGTGCTTTCGCGGAAGCGGAAGCCAGTCGGAGTTGGATGAGGGTGCTCGTCGCACAGGTGACCCCCTCACCCAGCTACGCCTAACCCCCGCCATGCGGGGGCAAGGCTCGCAACCCTCTCCCGACGGGAGAGGGATAGGGGAGCATCCTGGCCATGCAGCTCTGGGTCGGCCTCGGCAATCCCGGTCCGCAATATGCCATGCACCGGCACAATGCCGGCTTCATGGCCGCGGACACCATAGCCGAGGTCCACGGCTTCGGCCCGGTACAGAAGAAGTTCCAGGGCTGGCTGCAGGACGGGCGCATCGGCGGCGAGCGCATCCTGCTGCTCAAGCCCGCCACATTCATGAACGAAAGCGGCCGCTCGGTCACCGAAGCACTGCGCTTCTACAAGCTCGGGACCGAGGCCCTCACCGTGTTTCACGACGAGCTCGACCTGGCGCCCTTCAAGGTGAAAGTGAAGCAGGGCGGCGGCACCGCCGGCCATAACGGGTTGCGATCGATCGACAAGCATCTCGGCCCCGACCCTTCGACCGGGCTCAGGGGAGCTTTCCGCCGTGTGCGCATCGGCATCGGCCATCCCG
>JAGREL010000397.1 GCA_020446575.1 Novosphingobium sp.
CGAAACTGTGGCGCAGCGCATGGGGAGTGGCGCTTGGCGGCAGGCCCAGCGCGGCGCGCGCCCTGGCCGTCGCCTTCTGCACCATGCCCTGCGACAGGGGCCCACCCTTGGCGCCCCGGAATAGCGCCTTGTCGCGCTCCATCGGCCACGGACATTTTCCGACATAGTCGGCCACCGCCTCGCGCAGGATCGGCAGCAGCGGCACCACGCGCTGCTTGTTGCCCTTACCGGTGACCGTGAGCGTTTCGCCCAGCGGCAATTCCGCACCGGTCAGCGACAGTGCCTCGGCGATGCGCATGCCGGCGCCATAGAGCAGCAGCAGCACCGCCCGGTCGCGCGCGCCGATCCATTCCTCCTTTGCGTCTTCGGCAACGGTAGCCGCAAGATTCACCGCGTCGTCGGGCGTGACGGGACGGGGAATGCCTTTCTTGACACGCGGCCCGCGCATGCGGGGAGGCGTCGCATCGGAAAGGCTCACCTGTTCGCGGGCAAACGCGATAAAGGTTTTCAAGGCAGACAGCTCTCTTGCCGCCGACACATTCGAAAGCCCGTCCGCCCGGCGCCGCGCAAGCTGCTGGCGCAAGGCAACGGTATCAATGCGGGCGAGCGCCCCCCAGTTTGTGTCGCCGACGGCATCGAGCAGGCGCGCCGCCGTTGCGACGTATGCTCGCACCGTGTGGGGGCTGCGCCGGCGCCCTTGCGTGAGATGCGCGTTCCATGCCTCGAGGATGTCGGCGCGCGTCATGCCGCGACCAGTTCCGCCGGAACCAGCTCTCCCAGCAAGGCATCGAGCAGGGGCATTCCCCGTTCGGTCACGCCTATCCGGTCGCCGGTGCGCCAGACGAGGCCTTGCGTCTCGTAGAAGGTGAGCTTGTCCGGATCGCACAGCGCCTGTCCGGGTAGGCCGAAACGCTTGGCCATGGCGGCAAGGTCGATGCCTTCGGCAAGCCGCAAGCCCATCAGCATCGCTTCGGCAGCCTGTTCGGAAAGACCCAGTTCACGTGTTTCGGCTGCGCCGTTGCCGGATGCGGCAATAGCGTCCAGCCAGTTTTCCGGCTTGCGATGACGGACGGTCGCAATACCGCCGCGCCGGCCATGGCCGCCGGGACCGATGCCGCAATAATCCTCGTATCGCCAATAGGTCAGGTTGTGGCGGCTTTCCTCGCCGGGCCGCGCGTGGTTGCTGACCTCGTAGGCTGGAAGCCCTGCTCCTGCAGTCATTTCGCGGGTGAGGGCGAAGAGGTCGGCTGCAGCATCATCGTCCAGTGGTTCAAACTGCTTTTGGCGAACCATGGTGGCGAAACGCGTGCCCGGCTCGATGGTCAGCTGATAGAGCGAGAGGTGGCCTGTGCCGAATGACAGGGCGCGGGAAAGTTCGGCATGCCACTGCTCGGGTGTCTGGCCGGGGCGGGCATAGATCAGGTCGAAGCTGACCCGGGCAAAATGTTTCTGCGCCACTTCGAGCGCTTGCAGTCCCTCGGCGGCATTGTGGAGCCGACCCAGGAAGCGTAGGGTTTCATCGTCAAGCGCCTGCAGGCCGAGCGAAACACGGTTCACTCCGGCGTTTGCCAACGCGGCGTAATTGGCAGCCTCGACCGAAGAGGGATTGCCTTCCAGCGTGATTTCAACGTCCCGTGCAAAGCCCCACAGGTGCTCGGCTTCCTCAAGCAGCCTCGCCACCAGAGCGGGCGGCATCAACGAAGGCGTGCCGCCGCCGAAGAAGACGGAATGGAGCGGCTCGCCGCCTGCCGCCTCCGCCTCGCATGCCATGTCCGCAAGCAGCGCCTCTTCCCACAGCGCATGGTCGACACCGTCGCGAACATGGCTGTTGAAGTCGCAGTAGGGACACTT
>JAGREL010000398.1 GCA_020446575.1 Novosphingobium sp.
TGCGGCGCGCGACGAAGTAGAGATAGTCGTCCTCGTCGATGCGGCACAGGTCGCCGGTGGGGTAGAAACCGTCGGGCGTGAAGACTTCCGCGCGCAGGCGCTTGTAGAAGCCGTCCATCAAGGCGCCGCCGCGCAGCTGCAGTTCGCCCACTTCGCCAGCCGGCATTTCCGCGCCGGTTTCGGGATCGACGATGCGACGTTCGTAATTGTTGACCGGCCTGCCGCAGCACCAGACCTTGCCTGGAGGCATGCGGTAATCGAGCGGCTCGGCGCTGTGTGGGGCGAACGTCTCGCTCATGCCGAGCATGCCGGACTGGTTTTCCATCGGGATGGGCACCCCGTTGGCATCGCGGAAGGGCTGGAAACCGACGATCGCATCGACGTCTATCCCGCGCTCGATCGCAAGCTCCTTCAGCCTGTAAAGGCCGTCGCCCCAGCCGTTGATGCGGTTGACGCGCAGCTCCTTGATCGCCTCGATCAGGTCCTCGTGATCGGGCGAGGGCGGATAGACCAGCGTTGCCCCCTGGCTCAGCACCTGGAACAGCATGGCCATGCCGCCCAGCCAGAAGGCTGGCAGCATCGGCAGCATGCGGTCGTCCGGCTTGATCAGGAACAGCTTGGCCAGTTCTGGTGGGTGGCGGCTGATGTTCCACTGCGTGTGGATCACCGCCTTGGGTAGAGATGTGCTGCCCGACGTGTAGACGATCACCGCATGATCGCTGGGGAACACCTGCTCCTCGACGGCGGCTAGCAGTGCGGCGTCGGGCGCATCGGGCCCGTCCGCAAGGGCGAGCAGGTCCGCCACCGGGCGGGTCCAGCCGAATTCGTCGGCATCGTCCATCCAGATGGAGCGCAGGAACGGCGCCTCGGGCAGACGCAGCTTGCCCGGCTGGCAGCTCTTCAGGCCCGGGAAGGCCGCTTCCAGTTTTTCGGCATAGTCGTGATTGAGGAAGCTGCGTGCCGAGATCAGGAACTGCGTGTCGCTGTTGCGCAGGATGTGGGAGAGTTCCTTGGGCGTGCACAACGTGCTCACCACAGTGATCAACCCGCCGATCCGCAGAGCGGCAAGGAATGCCGAAACCCAGAAGATCCCGTCTGGCGCCAACAGCGCGATGCGCGCGCCCTTGCCCGCTCCGGCGGCGAGCAGGGCCCGGGCAATGCGCGCGCTTCGCCGGTCGAGTTCGTCGTAGGTGACCGTCTCGTGCAGCATGGCGATCGCATCGTGCGATCCCCGCTCAGCGACAACGGATGCAAACAGGCTCGGTATAGTCGAGGGCGGTTCGGTTGCTGACATCGTCTCTCCCTTCGGTGCCGGGCCCGGTGTCGCCCAAGCCGAGTACGCTCTGGATGCAATGAAACGATCATGCAACAATTGCCGGACACACAAAAGGAGTCCGGCCGGTCTGATCGCGTCGGACGGGAGAGGAAACATGGCTTTTGGAGACTGCCCGGACGACGAGGCGCTGCGCGCCGCATGGAAGCGCTTCTGCCGTAACCTGGAAGAAGCCGGGGAACTGGCGTTCAAGGACCTTAACCCGGCCACAGGTATCCACCGCGCGGACGGGCTGCGCTTCCTCACGCAAAATCTTGGCCAGGCCTTCGACCTCGCGCTGGAGACCCGCAATCCGAAATATCCGGTGATCCATGCCTTCTGCTCGCCCTTCCGCAAGCTGGGCGGCGACAATGCCGACTACACCTATCAGCAGGCCTGGGTGGACGGCGATTCGGTCTATCGGATCTCCGGCAACCGGGGCACCGCGCGGTTCTTCAACATCGCGGTGCAGGGAGCGAGGCCGGAGCCCCAGCCCGGCCGGCGCCTGCTGCACGAGCCCTTCGGCGATACGCCCCAGGTCAACCTGTTCGGGCACGACATGGAAGTCGGCTGGGACGGCAGTTTCGAAGTCTATATCGGCGGTGATGAGCGCGGGCCGAACTGGCTGCCGACCACGCCGGGAACGCGCAAGCTGTTCATCCGCCAGGGCTTCGACGACTGGTCCGAGCTGCCTGCACGCATGCGGATCGAACGGGTCGGCATGAGCGAGCCCCGGCCGATGCCGACGCCGGCCGAGATGATCGAGGCATTCGACTGGGCCGGAGATTTCGTAAGCGGTGTGGCGAACGACTGGCCGGAGTGGGCCTGGGAGCATTCGGAGGACACCAATCCCGAACTGCTCAACCGCTTCCCCGGCGAGCGGCGACCCTATGACGATCCCGTCTACAACACCCAACTGGACAAGGTCCGCGGACGGGCGATTACCAGCATGGTCTGGGAGCTTAAACCCGACGAGGCGATGATCATCGAATGGGAAGCCAACGATTTCTTCTGGATGATGACCAACATGGGCCAGTTCATGAACAGCATGGACTATCTCTACCGTCCGGTGAGCTATTCACCGGCGCGCACGAAGATCGACAGCGACGGCAGGATCCGCATGGTCATGGCGCACAGCGATCCGGGCTATCACAACTGGATCGACACTTGCGGTTTCGAACGCGGACACATTTGCGCGCGCAACAATTTCACCAGTCAGGGCACCGAGCACCGAACCCAGGTCGTCAAGCGAACTGAGCTGGCGGAGCATCTGCCCGCCGACAGCGCCATGGTTACACCGGAGGAGCGCGCGGAACAGATGCGCACGCGCTTCCATTCGATCCTGCGCCGCTATCTGCTGTAAAATCGGCCGAACGAGGCCCGATCAGGAGGCGTTGAGCGCAGCGTCGCTGGCGAGCTTGTCGACCCGTTCGTTTTCAGGGTGACCGTCGTGACCCTTGACCCATTGCCAGTCGATCTCATGGCGCTGGGCGACTTCGATCAGATCGTGCCACAGGTCCGCGTTGCGCACCGGTTGTTTGCTGGCATTGATCCAGCCGTTGCGCTTCCAGCCATCGACCCATTTGGTGATGCCGTCGATGACATAACGGCTGTCTGTGTAGAGCGTGACTTCGCAGGACTCTATGAGCGCACCCAGCCCGCGAATCGCGGCGGTCAGCTCCATGCGGTTGTTGGTCGTCGAAGGATCCGAACCGGAAAGCTCCTTCTCGTGCCGTCCCATGCGAAGGATCGCACCCCAACCACCCGGACCGGGGTTTCCCTTGCACGCGCCATCGGTAAAGATATCGACTTTTTTCACAGGTAAGTAATCTAAGTAATCAGCTTCATTTGAATATTACCGCATTCACCGGATCGGCATAGAATTCAAGCCTGCGGGCGAATGCCATGGGATCCTTTCGGGTAACCATGGCATCGGCAGGTGTGTTCATCCAATCATAGGCGCGGGTCATCAAGAAGCGGATTGATGCTCCGCGTCCCAAAATGGGAAGCGCGGTGCGTTCGTTCTCGGAAAGCGGTCGCAGCTCCTCGTAGCCCTGGAGCAGGGCCCGCGACAACGCCGGATCGAAGCTGGCGCCATCGCTGCTGAAGCACCAGGCTGCGTGAGTCACAGCCACGTCATAGGCGGTGATATCGGTGCAGGCGAAGTAGAAATCGATCAGGCCGGAGACCTTGTCGCCCAGCATCAGCACGTTGTCCGGAAACAGATCGGCGTGGATCACCGAATGCGGCAGGTCGTGGGGCCAGTGCTGCTCCAGCAGGGAAAGCTCGCGTTCGACGAGGTCCGCAAGCCCCGGATCGATGGAGGCGAGGCCCGCGGCGCCGCATTCATTTGCCAGTGCCCGCCAGTCGGAAAGGCCGAGGCCGTTGACCCGCTTCCCCGGAAAGCCGGCTGCGCCAAGGTGAATCTGTGCCAAGGCCGCGCCCACTGCATGCGCCTGGGCGGGAGTAGGATGAGTCACCGAAACGCCCGGCAGGAATTCGATCAGCGCCAGCGCCTTGCCATCGTGAAAGCGGAAAGGCCTGTTCTCCCGGTCGTGGATCGTGCGCGGAACCGGGCAGCCGTGCCCGGCGAGGTAATCCAGCAGGCCCAGGAAGAACGGCAGGTCGTCCAGATCGGTGCGCTGTTCGTACATAGTCAGGATGAACAGCGTCACCGTTCCGTCGGCGCCCTCGGTCTCGATCAGCCAGTTGCTGTTGGAAACGCCCTCGGCGATGCCCTTGGCCGAAATGAGCGTGCCGACATCGAACTCGCCGATGATTTCGGCCAGCGTTTCGGCCCCAAGTTGCGTGTAGACCGCCATCGAAGCGCTATTGCTGCCCGGTAAGCTGGCGCGGCAGCTTGAAGCTCATGCGTTCCTTGGCGGTGACTGCCTGTTCGACGCTGACGCTGCGCAGCTGCCCGAGTCGCGACACGACTTCTTCGACCAGTGCCTCTGGCGCCGAAGCGCCGGCCGTAAGCCCCAGGGTTTCCACCCCTTCGAGCCATTCCGGTTCGATGTCGCTGGCTCGTTGGATCAGGTGCGAGACCGCACCGCACCGTTCGGCGACTTCGGCAAGGCGCCGCGAATTCGAGCTGTTGGGCGCGCCGATCACCAGCACCAGCTGGCATTCCGGAGCGATCGCCTTGACCGCCGCCTGCCGGTTTGAAGTGGCGTAGCAGATGTCGTCCGCCTTGGGGGCGACGACAGCGGGATAGCGCTGCGTGATCGCGGCAATGATTTCCGCCGTGTCGTCGACCGACAGCGTGGTCTGCGTCAGATAAGCGAGCGGGGTATCGGCCGGAAATTCGAGCCCTGCCACGTCCTCCACCGTTTCGAGGAGCGTCATCGTGCCTTCGGGAACCTGTCCGAAGGTGCCGATCACTTCAGGATGGCCGCTGTGGCCGATGAACAGGATGTGGCGGCCCGCCTCTATCTGTCGGTCAGCCTGGCGATGGACCTTGCTGACCAGCGGGCAG
>JAGREL010000399.1 GCA_020446575.1 Novosphingobium sp.
CCATGAACAGCGCCGTCAGCGCCGCCAGCAGCATGGCCGTTTTCATACCGTTCACCCGAAGATACTCCATTCTTGCGAATGGTTTGAATCTAGGTGCGAAATCGGCCGTTTCAACGAGAATCGGATGCGTTCAGGCCTCGAAAGCATCCTTTGGCGTGAAACCGGGAACCTCCTGGATCTTGGAGGCCGGAAGCAGCGCGCGAAACTGCATCGTGTAGCGTCGCCGGTGGAATCGCCATTTGCTCTCGAGCAGGACGTATTCGTCTTCGTAAAAGCCGAAAATCAGCCCCACTTCGTCGCTGCCGGGCTTGCGGTTCACTTCGAACACCGAAAGCCGCGCTTTTGCCTGGTCGCCATCGATATCGATCAGCATCGCATCGCACTGCTGGCGCAGGAAGCCCGCTGCTTCGAAGCTGGCCCGCATCCCCTCGGTGATCGCGTCGCGTCCGGACAGTTCGGGAAAGTCCGCGATCCGGACCGTTGCATCGGGCGCGAACAGCTTGCCCGCGGCATCGGCATCGAGCCGGTTGACGGCATCGCAATAGGCCGAGATCAGCCGGCGGATCGCGTTTTCGGCGTCGAGCTTCGCCGTCGAAGCGCTGGTCATGGGCGTGTGTCCTTGAAGATGTCAGCCCGACTATTGCCCCTCGGGCAACGCAAAGGCCAGCACGCTGCTGTCGATCGGGCCGGGAAGGGCGGGATGGCCGCCCGCGGCGATGACGACATATTGCCGCCCCGTTTTTTGCGAGCGGTAGGTCATCGGCCCCGCAGCGGCCACGGCGGGCAGGGAATGGCTCCACAACTCCTTGCCGTTGCCGATATCGACCGCCCGGAACGTGCGGTCCTGCGCGGCGCCGATGAAGATGACTCCCCCGGCAGTCGCGATCGATCCGCCAAGGTTGGGCACGCCCATCGTGATCGGCAGGCCGAGGCTCAGACCCAGAGGCCCGGCATGCTTTGCCGTTCCGAGCGGCTTGCTCCAGACCAGCTTGCCGGTCTTCAGGTCGATGACGCTGAGCTTGCCGTAGGGCGGCTGCTGGCAAGGCACGCCGAGCGGGTTGAGGAAGACGTTGCGGTCCATCGCATAGGGCGTGCCCTTCTGCTGGAACGCAAAACCGCTGGCATGGCCGGACTTGGCGTATTGCGCGACCATCCGGTCCGCTTCCTCGCGCGGGATCAGGTGCCCGATATCCGCCATGTAGAGCGTGTTGGCGATCAGCAGTCCGCGCGCGGTATCGACCGTCACGCTACCCCAGTTCGAACCGCCTGCCGATCCCGGATAGAAGATCGCGTCGCTGGTCGACGGCGGCGTGAAATAGCCTTCGTATTTCGCCTTCCTGAACGTCAGGCGGCACCACAGCTGGTCGAAAGGCGTGACGCCCCACATCTTCCTTTCGGACAGCAGGCCGTCGTCGAGAACCGGAAAGGCATCGCTGAACGGCTGGGTTTTCGACGCCCAGTCTTCCTTGACCGTGTCTTGCGGCACAGCCCTTTCGGTGACCGGATAAATCGGTTCGCCGGTCCGCCGGTCGAGCACGAAGAACTGCGCGCGCTTGGTCGGTCCGATCAGCGCCGGGATCGTCTTGCCTTGGTAGGTCAGATCGGTGAGCACCGGTTGCGGCGATACATCGAGGTCCCAGATGTCGTGATGCACGGTCTGGAAATGCCAGCGCGGCTTTCCGGTCTTCACGTCGAGCGCGACAATGGAAGTCGCGTATTTCTCGGCTTCCGGTGTGCGATGCGATCCGAAATAGTCAGGCGTCGAAACGCCGGTGCCGAAATAGACGAGACCCAGTTCCTCGTCGCCGCTGTAGACGCCCCAGGCGTTGGGTGAGCCGCGCGTATAGGTTTCCCCTTCGCCGAGCGGTCTCGTCGGCTCCTCTCGGCCGGAATCCCATACCCAGAGCAGTTCGCCGGTCACCGCGTCATAAGCGCGTACGCCGCCGGACGGCTCGCCGACCTGAACTCCGTCATTCACCCAGCCGTCGATCATGGCAACGCCGTTGACCACCGTCGGCGGCGACGAGGGGAAGACCGCACCGGGCGCCACATCGCCCAGTCCTTCCTTGAGGTCGACCTGGCCACCCTGACCGAAAGACTGGCAGGGTTCTCCGGTTTCCGCGTCGAGCGCCATCATCCGGGCATCGGCGACACCGTACAGGATCCGCACCGGGCAATCCCCGCTACCTTCGGGCGCTTCGAAGCGGGTTACGCCCCGGCAGATCGGCGAGAATACGCCGTCGAGATTGGGCCTGGGGTCGAAACGCCAGATCTCCTTGCCGCTGTCCTGGTCGAGCGCGACCACGACGCTGCGGTCGAGGCAGACGTAGATTCTTCCGTCCGCTGCCAGCGGCGTCGCCTGGAAGCTGTGGAAGGCGAAGGGCTCGACGTCCGACTTGTATTCCCAGGCGAGCTGCAGCTTGCCGGCATTGTCGGTGTTGATGTCGCCAAGCGGCGAGAAACGGGTGCCGGACAGGGAGTGGCCCCAGACTTTCCAGTCGCCGTCCGCGCCGGCATCGGCGGCCAGCGGCGCGATGCCTTCGAGCCGTTCGTCCGGCGATTGCCCCGCATGGCCCGAATAGATCAGCACGGCTGCGATCGCGATGACGGGGATGCCGATCCACCAGGCGCGCGGCTGGTTTCCAGCTCGCTTGACGAATGGCAGCAGCAGGATCAGCCCCAGTACCGCCGGTGCGACAAGGCGCGGCACGAGGGCCCAGCCGTCGAGCCCCGCTTCCCACAGCGCCCAGACCAGCGTTGCCGCCAGCAGCACGCCGAACAGGGGAAAGGCGAAGGGCTTCTTCCACGCAAGGCCGCCTGCCGTGGCGACAAGCGCAAGGCCGGCAAGCAGATAATACCAGCTGCCGCCGGCGGCGATGAGCTGAACTCCACCGATCGCGAGGACCGCGCCGGCGAGCGCCATGGCAAGCGCCAGGATGATGACGGCGATACGACCGATCATGGCCTGTTCCTATTCTTCGATGGAAAGGGCGCTTTTGGGGCACGACCGCACAGCGGCTTCCGCCTTTTCGCGCAGCTCTTCGGGCGGGTTCTCGTTCAGCACCGTAAGCTGGTCGTCATCGTCGAGCTGGAACAGCTCGGGCGCGGCGGCTTCGCAGTTGCCGTTGCCTTCGCACAGCGACCAGTTGACCACGATCCTCATGCTCTCCCCCTCAGATCGAATAATTGTTGATGACCACGGGTAGTTTGATCCAGCCCCAATGGAAATAGCTTGCTGCGTGGACCGCTTCGTCCATGGCGAATTCGAAATCCTGCACATGCTCGAGGAATTCGCGCAGCATCGTGCGGACCTGCATGCGCGCGAGATTGTTGCCGATGCAGTGGTGCTGGCCGTAGCCGAATGTCAGCACGCGATTGATCTTGCGGTTCCAGATGAATTTTTCCGGATCGTCGAACTCGCGCGGATCGCGCAGCCCGGCATAGATTCCCAGCAGGACGCGCTGCCCGGCCTTGATGTCGACGCCGGCGACGGACACGTCCTTGTGCGCCGTGCGGATGGCGAACTGGTTGGTGATGCACAGCCGCAGGATTTCCTCGGTCACGATCGGGATGTTCGTGTCGAGGTCCTTACGCACTTCCGCCAGCTGGTCCGGATTCTTCCAAAGCGTCCACAGGCCTTGGCTGGTCGGCTTGGGCGGGGTTTCGGTTGCCGCGACGAAGGAACAGACGAGCTGATCGGCGATCTCGTCGTCGGTCAGCGCCCGGCCGTCGCTCTTCACCCGGTGGTTGATGAGCCCGTCGACCATCGGCACTTCGCCGTCCGCGCCGGCCTTGCGGCGTCTCTCGACGGCCGGGATAATGTGCGCCTTGAGCTGGTCGTACATGCCCGGCGTGTCCACGCCGACCTTGTCGTCGCTGTAGACCGCAAGCGCGTTGACCGCGTCCAGCACGCTCTGCGCCTCGGACCTGGGGATGCCGAACAGATGGCAGGTGACGGCCGCGCTGACGAGGCCGCAGAACTCGCCCATCATCTCGAACTTGCCGCGCGGCAGCAGTTCCTGAAACCGGGCGAGCACGAGATCGCGCACCATGTCCTGGATCGCGGCGACGGCCTTGGGCCTCAGGGGCTTGATATGGGCAAGTCGCATTTCCTCGTATTCGGGAGAAGGCAGCATGATCCCGGGAGACATCGGATTGGTCGATACGAAAGGCGGAGGCCCGTCGTTCTTGTGAGTGATGGCCGCCGGCATCGGGAGTGTGGATTCCGAGCCCACGAACGTGTTGTCGTCCGTAACACCGGCCACATCGATGATGTCCTGGAAGCGGGTGAAGACGAACATGTCGTATTTGTCGACGTAGTAGCCGGGATGGTTTTCCAGCAGCTCGCGATAATAGGGTAGCGGGTTCTCCAACACGTCCCGGGCATAGGGGTCGTAGGAGAAGCCGATCGGGCTTTGCGCATTCATGGCAGTATCTCTCTCGCGGTCTCGGCCATCGCTGCGGCCGTTTCGCTCCATCAAAGGTTCGCGGAAGCGCGGAAGCAAGAGGAATCCGGGTCGGATATCGGGATAAACCGATTGCGTTTCCGCCAAGGTCAAGAACGGCCCGCCCGTGCAGCCGTTTCCCGGCCTGGCGCCCGATTCCGTATCGCCAGACCGAAATGAGACTTGGAGCCGTCATTTCCCGGTTGAAACGCAACGGCCTGATTGCTTTAGACCGGCCCCGGGGGGGAAGAATGCTGATGCCATCCAAATGCCGCCGTTTGACGACTGGTGCTCTGGCACTTGTCGCGATGGCTGTTCCGGTGGAAGCGTGGAGCCAGCAGAAGTCGGCGGAAAATGCCGTGACCAGCGCGGACGATGCCTTCGGCACTTCGGTGGGACTGGAATCGACCGGCCTCTATTCCCAGAACAACGTTCGCGCCTTCAGCCCGCTCGATGCAGGCAACGCCCGGCTGGACGGCATCTATTTCGATCCCGTCGCCAACGTGTCGTTTCGTATCCGCGCAAGCCAGGCCGAGCGCGTCGGCTTTGCCGCGCTTCAATATCCCTTTCCCGCGCCGACGGGGATCGTCGACGACCGGCTGCGCACGGTGCAAGGCGAATTCACCGCGGGATTGGGGCTGCACATCACGCAGTACGGCGGCTACGTTACAGAACTCGATATGCAGATTCCGGTCGTGCCCGAAAGGGTCGGCCTTGTCGCGGGCGTGGCGCAGGGCCACTCGAAGCAGCTCGATGGCGGGCACAGCGAGAATTATTCCTTCGCTCTCAAGCCGGTCTTGCGTTTCGCGACGGTGGAGATCAGCCCGTTCATCAGCGGCAGCTTCGTCCGCTACGGGGATACGAAGCCCTATATCGTCGTGAGGGGAAACAACGTCCCCGATCCCCCGCAGAGAAATCGGCAGTACGCATCGTTCTGGGCCCAGAACGACACCAACAACTTCAACCTGGGAACAACGGTGAAAGCGCGGCTCACTGACCGGTTGTCGTTGCGCGCGGGCCTGTTCAGGTCATCGATCAGGCGCAACGAAAACTACACCGAGCTGTTCATGGTGTCCGACAGGACCGGCAACGCCCGGCATATCGTGATCGCCGATCCGGTGCAGGACCTGTATTCGTGGAGCGGCGAGGCGCAGCTGGCCTACCGGTTCGGCAGCGGGGCTTGGCATCATCGCCTGATCGCCGGATTTCGCGGGCGGGACCGGTATACCGAGTCGGGCGGTTCCGACATTGAGCCGCTGGAGGATGTGACCTTCGGTGAGCCCGGACCCGAGCTCAAGCCGGACTTCGTCTTCAGCGCGGTCAACCGGGGCAAGGTGCGGCAGACGGCCTGGCTGCTTGGCTATCTTGGTAAATGGGAAGGGGTGGCGCAGCTCAATCTGGGGCTGCAGCGGGCGGATTTCCGGGCGCGCCAGACAGACGGACCCGACGTGACCCGCTCGCACCAGAAGGAGTGGCTCTACAACGCCAGCATCGGGATCGACCTTGCGCGTGACCTGATCCTGTTCGGCGGCACCCAGCGCGGCCTCGAGGACAGCGGCGCGGCTCCGGAAACCGCGGCCAACCGCAACGAACAGCTGCCGGCGGCCCGCAGCACGCAATACGAAGTGGGACTGCGCTGGAAACTGCCTGCCGGGCAGGTCGTGCTCAGTGGGTTCGAGATTACCAAGCCTTATTTCTCCTTCGATGCCGTGGACCGCTACACGCGCCTCGGGACCGAAAAGCATCGCGGTATCGAGGTTTCGCTTTCTGGGCATCTGGTCCACGACCGGCTGAGCCTGCTCGCGGGAGCGGTGTTCATGAAAGCGGAAGTGTCGGGGCCAGGAGTCGAAAGCGGCCTTATCGGTGATCGTGCGGTCGGAACGCGCCCGCCCGTGAAACTGAGCTTCGATGCCAATTACCGCACGGACCTGTGGGGAGGGTTCACGCCGACGCTTGGCGTCACCATCCGCGGCAGGAGCGTCGCCGGGGCGCGGCCCCTGTCGCCGGAACCGGGTAGCAAGCAACTGATGCTGCCGGCCCGTAACGATGTCGATCTCGGCTTTCGCCAGCCGCTGATGCTCGGCCGCTACCCGGCGACGGTTCGCGCCAAGGTCCAGAACCTGCTTGACCAGAAACGCTGGATCGCAATCGCCAGCCAGACCTTCATCCCCGGAGACCGCCGCCGGTTCTCGGCCTCGCTGCTGGTGGATTTCTAGAGAGCATCCGTTTTGGGGTGGGGAGCGGGCTGGCGCCTTTGGGGCCGCAGCCAACAGAAGCGGGCGTTTTTCCAGCCGTTTAAATGCCGATCATTCTTTTCTGCTGACAGGTTTTCACCGCGAGCTTATGGGGCTGTCGATGCACCCCTTGCGCGCCTTCATTCGCGGCTATCGAGGCTTGGCGATTGCTCTGGTCGCCTTGGCCCTGTGCATCAAGGCTTTCGTGCCTGCCGGATACATGGTCGCCCCCGGCTCCAAGGTCATCACGATCCAGATCTGTGCGGATACGCAGGGCACCCACCTTGCAAGGCAACTGGCGATCCCAACTAAGGCCGGTCATCCGCTCGAAGATCGCGCCGGGCATGGCAAGAGTGACGGCACCTGTGCCTTCTCGGCGCTGGCTTTTGCATCTTTGGCCGGGGTCGATGCGGTCATTCTGG
>JAGREL010000400.1 GCA_020446575.1 Novosphingobium sp.
GGCATTTGGATCTTCCTTGTAAGAGACTGCCAGATTCTCGAAATTGTTCAGGCCGACAACGACGAGATCGCGAATAATGTCTGCAACCTCTTGGGCTTCGGGCGATTCCTCGTCGGCGCGAACGCTGACTTCAACGGTCGGGAAATCGTCGGTTTCCCACACTGCCGGGTCAGTCGGGCGATTGGTCGCGAAAAAAGCGCCCCCTCCCATGGCAATGGCCAGCAATGCTCCGAATGCGAGGATCTCTGCCGTTCTCCCGCCCGACAGCGTAATTCGGCCAGGAGAGCCAGATCGATCCGGCGAATTGCCGGGTTCGTTCGGAACCAGCCGAACCTCGTAGGAACCGGCTTCGATCGAAAGCCTGTGGCTGCGGCTTGCGCCCTCGCACGAGTAGAAATTGTCGAGGGACTTGCGAACCCGCCCCACCTGCACCCGTGGGTAACTGTCGGCCTGGGAGTCGAAGTCGGCGCTCTTTCCCAGCCCCTCGACCGCCACCGAATAGGATTTCAGGTCCTTGCCGTGCCCTTCAAGGCTTGCCTCGACCAGATAAGTCAGCAGTCGCGCCTGTACCGGCGATCTGGCGAAGACGGGCGACGCCAAGACGGATTCAAGTTCCGCCTTCATATCCATGGCCGCCGTCACTCCTACGCCCCTAGGCTCCGCCGACCCTTTGCCGGTGCCGGTTCGGCGGGGCCACGCCCGCCGACCAGGGGTTTCCCGCGGCACCGAAGGGCGGCGATGCCAACCAGGCGAAAAGCCTCGTAGCCGTTATCGCCGCCGCAATCGCCTGCTTGTAGGCTGGGAAACCATGGCCGGCAATGAACGGCAATCGACCTATCCCCAGCAACAGGGATGCCGGTCAGAAGAATAGCGACCATTGCGAGGCCCATTGCAGCAAATCTGTCATAAATGCGCCTCGCATCGGAATGTTACCCTTCCCATTATCGGTGCATACGGCCGAGTTACACGGCCGTCGCATCTTTTTGTAAAAGAAGTATTATTCTCCATTTTCGAAAGTTACAAGCCCGGATGTAACCGATTCAACCTTACCAGCTTACCTCCCGCCACCTAGTCATGTTGGACTGCTCGTTGAAAGGCTCGCACAAGTGTCCGAAGCATTTTCATCTATGGCCAGGTCAGGGCCACTTCGCCGGCATCGGGTTGCTGGATTCCGCCGGATGCTGTCACCTTGACAGATAGCGGGGGCGACATCCCGTCAGGGAGTGACGATTCACCGGACGAACGACGGTCCGGCGCGAGGGCCGCGTCGGTTTTCAGACCGGTCCTGATAGAGATCGACGGTTTCACCGGCTTCAGCCTGATACGCAACCTTTCGCCACGGGGAATGATGGGGCAGGTCTACGCCCAATTCGCGTCAGAGCAGGCCATCACCGTCCATTTCAATCCGGACACGTTCGCGACCGGCAGGATCGTCTGGTCCAGGGATCAGCGGATCGGTGTGGAGTTCGACTCGGAAGTGGATGTCGACGCCATACTCTCCGCATTCGGCAAACAGTACGAAGGGAAAAAATTGAATCGGGCGCCTCGGCTGCAGATCGATTGCAGCGGCGAGCTTTTGATCCTGGACAAGTCGGTGACCGTCAACGTGCAGGACATCTCTCAGCGCGGCGTGAAAGTGGCAACCTCGATCCTCTCTCCCGGGGAAGAGGTGACCATCCGGCTACCGGATATGAAACAAAAGAAAGCGATTGTCCGTTGGGTCCAGGAGGGAACCTGCGGACTGAACTTCCTGGTTCCGCTTGGATTCGAGGAACTGGCGAGGTGGGTCATAGAAAGGCAGTCGCTAGCCGCATAGCCTGCCAGCGACGGGCGACGGCTGAACAGGAACGATGAAGCGGCCAGGACATATTCGCCGCTTCCGGGAGAAAGGAACGGCCATGGAGTCATACAGACAGCTCGTCGACCTGGCAGTCCTTTGCCATGACGCGACAGCAGATCGGGAAAAGGACATCGTTCAGGCCAATCTGCCCAGCATCGCGCGCGATCTCAATCCCGCTGCCCGGCGCACATGCGACGCCCGTATCAGGGAGCTGACCGAGTGTAACGCCTGCCTGCAGGCGGTGATCGAAGCGCTTCCGGCCAGTTGGGGATACATGCTCAGCAGGGGTTACAACGGGCGAAGGCTTGCCTCGGTGTTCTGTCCGCTGCTGGAAAGCGAAATGACGACGCTCGCCGAAACGGAAGCGCTGGCCCTGCTGGGAGCGCTGGCCACAACCGTTGCGACGACACTGAACTGCGAGGAAGTTCAGAGCTAAACCGCCCGGCAGACTTCAGTTGGCTGGGGCCGGCGGGATTCGCGACCACCTGAATTGAACCGGAGCCCGAAGGGACGTCCGTCCTACCCGGCCAATCACACGGTTTCTCTGGCGTTAACCGAAAAAACAGCGGTTTCTGCCAATCGGAACGTCCGTTCGCGGCCAGATCCGAGCGGACGACGATATTCGGGGACACACGCGGCTGTGTTTGAAGACCGGAAATTGATGCGCGACTCCCGGGGCCGGGCAACCGAGCTTCCATTCGAAGCGGCCGAACTCGCAGCCCTGCAGGAAGAATGGAGCCGGCCAGCCGGGACCGAACCGGTCCCGGTCCATGAAGACTGGACCGGCGAAGAGTGGGCACGGCACGACAGCCGGCCGCACCGCCGCGTGCATCTTTACCTTACTTTGCACACCAAGTTTGCTCTCGCCGTGCTTGTCGCGATGGTGTGGACGACCTTGTCGGTCTGGCTGGCCCGGCCCTGGCTTCACGACCTTGGCGAACTGACCCATCCCGTGGCCGCATTCGTGATCATCTCCGCGATCGCCTTCCTGCCCGGCTTCATGTACGCTTTCATGCTGGCTTCGCTGCTGCTCGACAAACGGCCTGCTCGGCACCGTTTCGACAGCTATCCCGGCGTGACGATGCTGATCCCGGCCTACAACGAGGAGGCAGTGCTGGCCGACACGCTGCGCGATGTTGCCCGGCTGCACTATTCCGGACCGATCGAAGTGCTGATTGTCAACGACGGCTCCAGCGACGGAACCGCACAATGCGTCCACGAGACGATACCGACACTCGATCTGCCCCCCAACATGACGATGCAGCTGGTCGACTTCGCCGAGAACCAGGGCAAGGCCGCCGCGCTCAACCGGGTACTTCCGCAAGCGCGTTACGAAGTGCTCTGCACCATCGACGCCGACAGCAGGCCGCGCCCCGAAGCGCTGCGCCAGATCGTCGGCCGAATGCTGTCCGACCCGCCCAACACCCAGGCCGTGGCCGGCGAAGTGCTGGTCGGCAACAGCCGCGAAACCTTCGTCACGCGCATCCAGGAATGGGACTATTTCCACGGTATCGCTGCGGTGAAGCGCATCCAGAGCATGTATCACGGCACTTTGGTCGCGCAGGGTGCCTTCTCGATTTACCGCAAGGCGGCGATCGAAGCGGTCGGCGGCTGGCCGGAAACGGTCGGCGAGGACATCGCGCTGACCTGGGCAATGCTCGAGAAGGGCTACCGCATCGGCTATGCGGAAGACGCCATCGTCTGGACCACGGTGCCCCGAACGCTGGGACAGTTCCTGCGTCAGCGCAAGCGCTGGGCGCGCGGCATGATCGAAGCGCTGGAGATGTACGAGGGCCTGCTGCTCAAGCCCCGCATGACCACCCTGTTCATCTGGTGGAACCTGCTGTTCCTGCCGATGGACGTGATCTTCACCTTCGTCTTCATCCCCGGGCTGATCGCCGCGCTGTTCGGCGTCTACTGGATTGCCGGGCCGATGACGCTGGCAGTCCTGCCGCTCGGCGCGCTCAGCAACATCGTCATCTTCGAGATCCAGTGGCACATGTTCAGGCGCCAAGGGCTCCACGTTCGCCGCAACTACGTGGGCCTGCTGTTCTATGCGCTGTTCTATTCGCTGCTGATGCAGCCGATCGGCGTATGGGGATACGCATCCGAGCTGCTGCGCCAGCGCCGGAGCTGGGAGACCAAATGAGCCGCCGGCTGCATCCGCTTGCCGCCAGTGCGCTGCTGGCGGTCGTCCCCGGACAGGCTTTCGCCGAGGACGGCAGGGATAGCACCCTGCGCCCCGGCGCGGGCGTCGAACTTTTCGCTTCGAGCGATGCGGACAAGACCGACATCGTCCGCCTCTCCGCGCGGGCGCTGCTCGACTACCGCGAGGCCGACCAATATCGCGGCATCGTCCTCGAACGCGCATGGTTCACCCCGTTCGGGCAGGAAACCCGCAAGCAGGAGCGCGCCTATCTCGACCTTGCCGACGCCTCGGGAAGCTGGCGGTGGAAGGCCCGGATCGGTTCGGACGGCCACACCGTGCTCGGCTCGGCAAGCCTGCGCAGGGACGACTGGAGCCGGGAATTCTTCGTCGAGCGCGAGATCATCGAAACCCCGATGGGTCTCGATCGCGGCATCTACTACACCTTCGCCGGGGCCAGTTTCGACCTGCCCGCAAACGAGCGCAATGTCTTCACCGCCATGGCCGGCGTACAGGAATTCAGCGGGAGGAACGTAAGGCTGCACCTGCGCGGCAGCTACATCCATGTGGTCAAGCCCGAATGGGGGGTGAGCGCGCAACTGCGCGCCCGCTACTACCATTCCACAGAGCCGGGCGAATTCGACTACTATTCGCCGCGCGATTATCTGCAGCTCCTGCCGATGCTCCAGCTCCGGCGCTTCGACGGCGGCTGGGAATACCGGGCGCAGGCGGCCTATGGCGGGCAGCGGGCAACCGGCGCCGGCTGGTTCGATTCCCGCTACGCGAACCTGCGGGTGACGAGCCCGAGGTGGGACAGGGGCTGGGAGCTGCAGGCCGAAGCCACCTATTCCAACACCTCTGCTACCAGCGGCCCCGATTACGACTACGTCATGGGCCGGCTCGGGATCGCCTGGGCCTTCTGAGTTCCCGCCCTCGGTTCACCGGCGCGGCGTGGAAGAAGTCCAGCCCGCCGCGCTCGGGGAAGATATAAACGAGACAGGGGCCCAGCAGCGGCGCAAAAGCACCGCGTCGCTTGGCACTTGCCCCGGTCAGGAGTTTTCCTTGAGGAAATCGAGGATGGCTGGTGTGAGCTTCGGCCAGCTGCGGAACAGCGTGTGGCCCTTCTTGCCCCCGGCCGTCTCGCCGGAGCGGTAGTTCCACTCGTCATCGTTCCACGGCGGATCGACCATCACCGAATGCGGGATCAGCCGGTGGACCCAGTCCGTGGTCGCGCGGGTATGCGAAAGATCGCTCTTGCCGCTGCGGAAGATCAAGGTCGGCATCCGCAACATGGCGAAGTCGCGCGGCTTCATTCCCGGAACCGGAGAGATATCCGAAGGCACATAGGCCGAAGCCCATTTCTGCATGGTGGCGATGAACTTGTCCGGATCCATCTTGAGCAGTGCGCCCTTGGCGTTCGGGTTCTTGGCCAGATGCTCGGCCCAGGACGTCGCATTGAGAACGGCTTCCATGCCGCCGACGCTGGCCAGCGTACCCGCTTCGCCGCAATAATAGGTGGCAAGCTGCATCAGTCCGATTGGATCGCCGCTGATCCACCACAGGGCAAGGTGCGAGCAAATGTCCGGATGGCGCGAAGCTGCAAGCATCGAGACGCGCGAACCGCCCGAGCCGCCGGCGATAACCGTGGGGCCAAGATCCAGAGCCCGGATAAGCCCGGCCAGCGCCTCGGCCTGGTTTTCGGATTCGCTTTCGCCGTCAAGGCAGGTGTCGGACTTGCCGCAGTTCGGCCGGTCATAGATCAACACGCGCCGCCCGGCCTTGACGAATTTCTCGGCCATTTCCCGCAGGCCCGGAACGTCCATGGTGAAGCGCCCGCCTGGCGTCAGCGCAACCGCTGGATCGCTCTTCTTGCCGAGCAGTTCGTATTCGATACCTATTCCATTGATCTTCTTGCGTGGCATGCGTCCTCTCCGTTTTTTTTGCTCCGGCTGACGCGCCGGGCCAAGTACAGCCATCCTTAAGTGGTTAGAGCCACGCGGCAAGGGGCTTTTTGACCGGGAACGCGATACGACGTCGCAGGAAAACATACTGCTCCGAATCAAGCAGTCTGTAATACGCTTGCCTCAACCAGTTCTTTTCGGTTAATCAGGGAGATAGCCAGTCTTGTCAGTGTCCGGCGGTACGGGGCCCCAACGGAAAACGGAACAAACGACCGCGAGGTCGATTTCGCTCAGACAATAGCAATTACGGGAATCGAATAGAGAGCCAACCGGATCGGATCGACGGAGTTTCGGCTTGCCTGAAACCCAGTAATAATGCGTCGCAGGTGCAAGATCACGTATTCCGGGTGCGCCCGTATTGGCTTTGGAATGGGTCAAGTCGCTACTGTCGAGAACGCTGGTCTCGCGTGCGCAGATGTTATGGTAGGGTAAATGTCGAGACTTTCGGATGTCCAGTCGTTCATCGACATCTCCAGGGGCCTGCGCAATCCCGCAGACCTCGAAGCCCTTCTGCAATCCATCACGCGGGAGATGGGCTTCGATCATTTCGCGCTGATGCAGCATGTCGACCTGACGCCGTTCCAGAAGGAGCTGGGGCACATGGTTACCGGCCAGCTCATCGGTCTCAGCGACTATCCCGAGCACTGGATCGACCAGTACATCGACGACAACATCGTGACTTATGATCCGGTGCTGCTGGCCAGCCAGCGAACCAACGTCGGCTTCAGCTGGTCACAGCTCGATCAGCTCATCGAAATGAAACGTCCGCATCTGGAACAGCTGGAGCGCGGACGGAAGGCTGGCATCGGAGACGGCTTTACCGTGCCGTCAAATGTTCCCGGCGAGGCGAACGGCTCCTGTAATTTCGTCGTCAGGAGCGGCCGCGAATTGCCGCGAAAGGAACTGATGATGGCCCAGCTGGTGGGAAGCTATGCCTTCGAGGCCGGACGCTCGATCATCACCCATGCCAAGACCAGTCTCGTTCAGAAAGTCCAGCTCTCGCCGCGACAGATCGAATGCATCGTCCTGGTCGGACGAGGCAAGACCGACTGGGAGATTTCGCGTATCCTCGGCATCGCCGAATCCACGGTCAAGGACTACATCAACGACGCGAAGGCCCGTTACAACGTGGTTAAACGCGTGCAGATGGTCATCCGCGCGGTCTACGACGGCCACCTGCCGATAAGCGAACTGCTGCGCTGAGCCGTTAACCATTACGGTCAACCCCCCCTTTCGGGGGGATTGTTGCCCACGCCGCTTGTCATTGAAAAGGACTCCGCACCAGAAAGCGGAGGTCTTGATGAGCCTGAACGCGCGATACATCACCGATTACACGCGCAGCGAGATTGTTAGCGATGCCGGGCTGCTACGCACGATGCACGAGGACCGGAAGTCGGTATTCATAGATACTCTGCAATGGCCGCTCACGGCCCAGGGATCGCTGGAAATCGACGAGTTCGATCATGCCGACGCGGTCTATCTTGCCGGCAAGGATTACACCGGGGTCCATCGCGCTTCGATCAGACTGCTCGATACCGAAGGTCGGCACATGCTGGCAGACCTGTTTCCCTATCTGTGCGAAGGCGAAATCCCGCGAGGACCGGATATCAAGGAAGTGACGCGCTACACTCCTTCGCCCCGGGCAAAGGCAAGCGAACGGCTGATCTGGCGCAACATGATGGCCCGCGCCGTCATAGAATACGGGCTGCTCACCGGAATCCGCGCCTACACGGCGGTTTGCGACATCTCCTTTCTCAGCCAGCTGCTCTCGGTCGGCTGGCGTTGCGACCCGCTTGGCCTGCCGCAATCCATCGACGGCTCGGCGATCGGGGCGTTCATTTTCTATGTCGAGGAAGATTCACTGAGCAAGTTCAAGCAGAGCTGGCGTTACCCCAGAACGGCCTACTCCGTGACGCCCAAGGAACTGCAGCACGCCGCCTGAGGAACCAGACATGCCCGAACCCTGGATAGTCGACCGCAACGTCAGTGAACAGGATCTCACCGACACAGTGCTCGAACATGGTTTCGCAATCGTGCACGAGGCGCTTGAGCTGACCGAGCTCGCCAGGCTGTACGGTGAACTGGACCGACATTTCGCCGATGCCGAGTTCTCCGAGGGCCTGTTCTACGGCAAGGCCACCAAGCGGTTCGGCAGAGTGCTCAGCAAGTCGAAACAGGCGCAGGCACTCTGCCTGAACCGGTTTGCACTCGGCCCTGCCCGCGCGATCCTCGGATCGTCCTGCGAAGAGATCCAGCTCAACTTGACTCAGGCCATCGAGATTTCGCCCGGGTCGCTGTCCCAGGCGCCGCACCGAGACCAGGACATCTGGCTCGGTGCGGCACACTCGGGCGAAATGATGCTGAATGCGATGTGGGCGCTCGACGACTTCACGCGCGAAAATGGCGCCACGCTTGTCTGGCCGGGCACGCACCGCCAGCCGGAGGTGCAGATTCCCGATACCGATGGCGTCGCTGCGGTCATGCCAGCGGGATCGCTGTGCCTGTTCCTGGGATCGACGATTCACAACGGCGGCGCCAACTTTTCGGATTGCCCGCGTCGCGGCCTGGTAATGAGCTATTGCCTGGGCTGGCTGAAGCCCTGTGAGAATCCCTGGCTCAGCTATCCACCCGAGATCGCCAGAGAATTCTCTCCCGAACTCGCCCAGCTGATCGGATATCGGCAGGATTGCCCCAGCCTCAACAATGTCGACGGTCGCTGCCCGTCGGAATTGTTGCGCAAGGACCGACCGCCCCTGGCGTTCAGCGAGAAGCTTACGGCCGAACAAACGGCAATGATTGAACAATTTAACCAAATGCAGCTAGCCTATAACTCAAAGGCAGCCTGACAACGGGGTCCTGTGCTCAGGATGGTCCCGCCGGGACCAGGCACGAGGATTCCGGTTTCACGGGAGTCACGGCATGGGAGAATTGAAGCGGACTGCTCCAGTCGATTTCGGCACGAAGGGCGAACGCCGTGTCGAGGACCGCACCAAGACTACCGTGTACCGGCCTATCCTGTTCGAAACGGCCGAACTGGGCAGCTTCTGTCTGCTGCGTGACCTCTCTCCTGGAGGAATGATGGGGGTAATCTATACCACTCTTGCCTCCAACCAGCCGATCACTATCGAATTCCATCCCGAGTATCGCGTTCGCGGCATAATCGCCTGGTCGCGCGACGAGAGGGTCGGCGTGCATTTCGATGCCGAGATCGATGTCGCCCATACGATCGCGGTACTGGGAAAGACGCACGCGGAAGGGTGGATCAAACGGGCCCCGCGCCTGGCGCTGGACTGCGAGGGCGAGCTGCAGATCGGCCAGAAGACCCTGCCCTTCCAACTTCACGATATCTCTCAGCGCGGAGCCAGTCTCGAGCTGCCTGGAATCAAGCCGGGCGAAGAGATTTCCGTCAGGCTGCCCGGGCTCGAACCGCACAAGGCGGTCGTGCGCTGGGTACGCGGCGACAAGGCCGGACTGAATTTCCTGCGGCCCTTCGGTCTTGAGGAACTGGCGCGCTGGGCCCTGGCGCGCCAATCGGGTTAGGGCCGGCGGGTTCCTCTCCCCCCGCCGGCCCGACCTCCATCACTGGTGTTGGTGCCGCCGGCGTGGATGGCTACCGCTTCGCAGCAGCGGCCTGCCGATAAGCCCACGGACGGTTTTTCCACGACTGATCCGGGATGTATGCCCAACGCGCGTGGAAATCGGATCAGCTACTGTTAAGGTTGCGTTCCTACAGGCATATCGCGCGCGCAGGCTCCTTGCACGAATGGCTGCTCCTCAAGCGGGAGGCCCCTTGTTTCCCGGAGCCGGCGCGTGCATGGTCCCCGCGGGGGGCGCCTCGCCAATAGTATATAAGGATCTCGTAGATGGCGCTTATCATTCGAATCGTTTCGGCCGACGGCAAGACAATCGTCTCGAAAACCCTTCCCGCGCTTCCCAACCATATCAAGGTCCCGCCAGGTGCAAAGGTCGAGGTGATCGACAAGGAGACCGGCCACAAGTCCTCCCTCCCGCAATATATCAACGCGCATGCCGGTGAGACCGGAGAGGATGGCGAGGGCAACGACGGCAGCGCCAACGTGACTCTGGAAACCGTCAGCAACTGGCCGGAAGCCATTGCCTGGCTCGATTCACTGGCGGCCGCCAGCGAAGGAACCGACATGGGCGACCTGCCGACCTCCACCTGGTACGCGCCGGAAGCCAACCAGGACCACGGCAAGGTAATGGGCTACGATCAGAACACGCTGCTGATCGGCGGCGTGATCGGCGCAGGCGTCATCGGCGGGGCCATCGCGCTGGGCGGAGGCGGCGGGACGAGCGATACGATCGCCCCGGTCGCGCCTACGGGTCTCGATCTTGCCACCGCCGACGATCTCGGCTCGGCGTCGGACGACAACGTCACCAACAAGACGTCCGAACTGACGATCAGCGGCAGCGCCGAGGCCGGCTCCCGGGTCGAGCTGTTCGACGGCGACACCAGCCTCGGCACCACCCAGGCGACCGAGGCCGGCACCTTCAGCATGGACATCAGCCTGGCGGCCGGCATCCACGCCATCACCGCGACGGCGCGGGATTCGGCGGGCAACACCAGCACCGCCTCGAGCGCGCTCAACATCGCGGTCGACGAGACGGCGCCGGCCGCGCCGACCACGCTCAACCTCGCCACGGCGGACGACAGCGGCTCCTCCAACAGCGACAACCTGACCAACCAGACGTCCAACATCACCATCACCGGCCAGGCGGAAGCCGGCTCCACGGTCGAGCTGTTCCGGGGCGACACCAGCCTCGGCACCGGCACCACCGCCGCCAACGGCGCCTTCTCGATCGACATCACCCTGACTCCCGGCGCGAACGAACTCACCGCGGTGGCGACCGACCTCTCCGGGAACGAGGGCCCCGCCTCGACTCCCTTCACCGTCACTGTCGACAACACCGCCCCGGCTCCGGTATCGATGCTCGATCTTGCCGCCGACGACGACACCGGCGCCTCGAACACCGACAACATCACGACCAAGACCAGCAACCTGACGATCAGCGGCACCGCGGAAGCGGGCGCGCTGGTCCAGCTGTTCGACGGCAGCAGCACCCTGCTCAGCGTGAACGCCGATGCCAACGGCAATTTCGCGGTCGACATCGGCCTCACGGTCGGCGACCACGCGATCACCGCCCAGGTGACCGATGCCGCCGGCAACATCAGCTCGATCTCGTCGGCGCTGGAGATCCAGATCCTCGCCGAGGAACCGCTGTCGAGCCTCATCGACCTGAGCAGCGCGACGCAAACCTTCGGTTAGGAGAGTCTTTGTGGGGTGCGGCCATGACCTCCGTCATGGCTTGGCGGCACCAGCCCGCTCCCCCACCCGGCCACCCA
>JAGREL010000401.1 GCA_020446575.1 Novosphingobium sp.
CATGGCCGATGAGCGCATGACCGATTCGGGCGTGCTCTATGCCGGGCTGATGCTGACAGAGCAGGGTCCGAAGCTGAGCGAGTACAGCGCACGCTTCGGCGATGCCGAATGCCAGGTGCTGATGATGCGGCTGGAAAGCGATCTCGGCGAGTTTCTCCTGGCCTGCGCGGATAACCGGCTCAGCACGCTGCAGCCGCCGCATTTCTCGACGGATACCGCGCTGACGGTGGTAATGGCCGCGCAAGGCTATCCCGGCACTCCGAAAAAGGGCGGGGGCATCGGCGGCATTGCCGAAGCCGAGACAGGCGGCGCCAAGGTGTTCCACGCCGGTACCGCGCTGGACACCGAAGGGGCACTCACCGCCAATGGCGGGCGAGTGCTTAACGTGACGGCGCGGGGACGTTCGGTCTCAAAGGCGCAAGCGAAAGCTTATGAAGCAGTTGGCCGGATCGACTTTCCCGATGGCTTTTGCCGCCGCGACATCGGCTGGCGCGAAGTGGAACGGGAAGCCGGACCGCAATCCTCACGGAAATAGCGCCAAGCTAGGCGCTCATTACCCTCGCTGCCTGCTCCTGGGCGTGATTGGCCACGAGCAACCGCAATGTGAGGGCCAGCCTTCCCGCATCGTCCCGGGCGACGTGCTTGACCGGCAAGTGTTCTCTCGCCCCTTCCAGGGCAGCAACGACTTCCGGACGCCGGTAGCCGCGCTTGAGAAGCAATTCGCCGAGATAGCGGATCGGGAAAGGTGCAGGCTGGTCGCAGGCGGCGGCGAGCGTTTCGAGCCAGTAGGCATCGAGATCGCAATCGGCATAGACGTCGCAGCCGGCAGCTTCTTCCTTGAGCTCCGCGAGCACCTGCTCGGGAGGCAATCCTTCGCGACGCAGCATCTCCCGGCTGATGCCGTGCAGCGCTTCCGCGTCCTTGCACCAGTCCCAGAATTCCCATTCGGCGGTCGGCTTGATCAGCCAGGTGCGGCTGGGTCCGCCGACTTTCGCCAACGCAACTTCGATGGGATAGGAGAAATTGTCCTCGGGCAGGCAGCTGGCTTCGAAGTCTATGATCGCCACGCTCTTCATGATGCCGGGCCCCGGCTGTGATCCGGGCCATGTTGCGCATCTCGAGCGTGACTACGACTCGCCATGACTTGCCTCCGAATCGGAGCCTGCCTCTATTTCATCGAATTGTCACGTATTTTGTTGCGTTGCAGCATAAGCCGCGCGGCGGACGGGCACCTAGCCCATCCGCTGCTTCACCAGCGCCTGGAGATCCTGTTCGGGCCGCGCGCCGAAATGCGAGATGATTTCCGAAGCGCAGATCGCGCCAAGCCGCAGACAATCGCCTAGCGGTCGATCCCGGACATGGCCGAACAGGAACCCTGCGGCGAACATGTCGCCGGCACCTGTCGTATCGACGACCTTGTCGATCGGTTCCGCCGCCACGTCCGCCCGTTCACCGTTCCGAACCGCGACAGCGCCCTTCTCGCTGCGCGTGACCACCAGCACCGGCACCTTGGACGCAAACGCGTCTATTCCCTGATCGAACTCGCCGCATCCGGTCAGCGCCGCCAGTTCGACTTCGTTGGCGAACAGAATGTCGATTTCACCGGTTTCGATCATCGCGTGGAAATCGGACCCGTGGCGCTCGATCACGAAAGCGTCCGACAGAGTGAAAGCAACCTTGCGCCCGGCGCCCTTGGCCGCCGCGATTGCCCGGCGCATCGCCGCGCGCGGCTCTTCCGGGTCCCAGAGATAGCCTTCCAGGAACAGTACCGCGGCATCGGCGATCGCCGTTTCATCGAAAGCGCTGGCCGGCAGAAACTGGGAGGCACCCAGGTAAGTGTTCATCGTACGCTGACCGTCCGGGGTGACGAAAATCAGGCAGCGCGCGGTCGGCGGATCGCCCGCGCGGGGCGGCGTGGCGAATGCAATGCCGCCCGCGCGGATATCGTGAGCGAAAACTTCCCCCAGCTGATCATCGGCAACCTGGCCGATGAAAGCGCATCTCGCGCCCAGCGCCGCCAGCCCGGCAAGCGTATTCGCCGCGGCTCCGCCGGAAATCTCCCGAGCCGGGCCCATGGCGTCGTAAAGCTCGCGCGCGCGCTCGGTATCGATCAGCGTCATCCCGCCGCGCACGAGGCCCAACCTTTCGATCGTTTCATCGGCGCAGGGAGCCATAACGTCGACGATTGCATTGCCGATGGCGATAACATCGGTGGTGGGCTGAGGCATTCGCATATCCTTGGGGTTGTGTTTGGGCAAAGGGGCGCGAGTAGCGGGCGGTTCGCCGACGAGCAAGGCACCCCGCGTTGACAGCGGAATCGATGCGGGCAATGCGAAGCGCAGAATGCGAAACCTGCCAGCCTCGCCGCGCCGCGCCATAGTCTTTGCCCTGGCTTTCATTCCATTGCTTTCGGCTTGCGACTCGACCGCCACTGGGCCGGTGAGAAGCGCGAACGCGGCAACGGCAACCCGGCCGGCAGTGCGTCAACCGGTCAGCGGACCGCGGCCGACCGCACGGGTGCACATGATGCCGGGCCTCGAAGGGGTAATCGGCGCCAACGTGAACCAGCTTACACGCCAGTTCGGCTCACCCCGGCTCGATGTGTGGGAAGGCGACGCGCGCAAGCTGCAGTTCAGCGGCAGCGCCTGCGTTCTCGATATCTACCTTTACCCCAGTGCCACGGGACGCGAACCGCAAGCCACCTACGTCGATGCGAGGCGCGCTTCGGACGGGGTGGACGTCGATCGTGCCGCCTGTGTCTCGGCGCTCAGAAAGCGCTGAAAATCGCGATTTGCTCGGGTAACGCCGGCTTAAGCATATCGCGCGATAATGGCCTTGCAGAAAAGGGGCCTCGACACGATGACCATGCATTTTCGCGAAATCGCCGAACAGGCAGCAGCCGACGGCGCGATCACTCCGGTTGAAATACTCGCCTTGCGGCGCGAAGGCTGGACGAGCGGACGCATCGAGCCTTCGGAGGCCGAAGCTCTGTTTGTCGTCAACGACAAGCTGGATCGGCATTCGCGCGAATGGTCGGACTTCTTCGTCGAGGCACTTGGCGAGTTCATCATCAACGGCGTAGAGCCCACGGGCTATGTCGACGAGAGCCAGGCCGAGTGGCTGATCGGCAAGATCGATCACGACGGCAAGCTGAACTCCATGACCGAGCTGGAACTTCTGATCCGCCTGTTCGAGCGTGCCCAAAGCGTGCCCGACCGGCTTCGCGAATTCGCATTGGAGCAGATTGAGCGGGCCGTGCTCACCGGCCAGGGTCCCACACGCTGCGGCGGCTCTCTGGGCAAGGGCAATGTCACGGGAGCGGAAGCCAAGCTGATGCGCCGGATCATCTTTTCCAGCGGCAGCGAGCGCCCGGCGGCGGTGAGCCACAAGGAAGCCGACCTGCTTTACCGGATCAAGGACGCCACGCTGG
>JAGREL010000402.1:0-1847 GCA_020446575.1 Novosphingobium sp.
GCTCGTCCGGCATGCCGGACGAGCCGGTTACGCGCATATCGATCTTCATGAGTGTGTTCGACGTGCACATCAATCGGGCACCAATCGGTGGCACCGTGACGCGGGTCGTATACATTCCCGGCAAGTTCATGAACGCCGACCTCGACAAGGCGAGCGAGGAGAACGAGCGCCAGCACATCCTGATCGAACGGGCAGACGGGCTGGCGATATGCTTCACCCAGATCGCGGGGCTGGTGGCGCGTCGCATCGTGCCGTTCATCAAGCCCGGCGACATCCTCGCGAGCGGCCAGCGGGTCGGGCTGATCCGTTTCGGCAGCCGGGTCGACGTCTACCTGCCGCAAGGCACCGAGCCGCGCGTCATCCTCGGCCAGCGGGTCATTGCCGGCGAAAGCGTGCTTGCCGAGGTCGGCCAGGCTCCGCAGCTGGAAGGCGTCATCCAGTGAACGGGATAGTCGAACCGGAAGGACGAACCGGACGCCTGCCGAAAGGGCTGACGCTGCGGGCGCTGGTGCCCAATGCGCTGACGGCGGCGGCGCTTTGCGTGGGTCTTACCGGTATCCGCTTTGCCATCGCCGGCGAATTCGAAAAGTCCGTGCTGGCGGTCATTCTGGCGGGCCTGCTCGACGGCATCGACGGCAGGGCCGCTCGCCTGCTCAAGGCGCAGTCGCGCTTCGGTGCCGAACTGGACAGCCTTGCCGATTCGATCTCCTTCGGCGTGGCGCCGGCTCTGATTATCTATTTGTGGGCGTTGCGCGACCTTCCGAGCCTTGGTTGGTTCGCCGCGCTTGCTTTCGCGATATGCTGCGTGCTGCGCCTTGCCCGCTTCAATGCCCGCATCGATTTGCCAGACCAGCCGCACAAGCAGGCCGGATTCCTGACAGGTGTGCCCGCGCCGGTTGGCGCCGGACTCGCTTTCCTGCCTCTCTATCTGTGGATCGCAAGCGAGCAGGAGGAATTCCGGCAGCCCGCCGGAGTGGCCGTCTGGCTCGTGCTGATTGCCTTCCTGATGATTTCCAGCCTGCCGACGCTGAGCTGGTCGCGCCTGCGTCCGCGCAAGAGTATTCGCCTGGAAGTGATTGCCCTTGCCGGGATGCTCGTCGCGGCGCTGCTTATCGAACCCTGGTTCACCCTGGTCGTGGTCAGCCTCGGCTACCTGTTGCTTATCCCCCTTGGCGTCTTCAGCTATGCCCGGGTCAAGCGGCAGCGAGGAGGGCGGGGCGCCGGCCAGGAGCCATAGCCCTGGCCCGGAAATCGGGGCGCAGGATCTGCGCACCAACCGGACGGGATGCGACGGTGGTGACTTTCCAGCGCACGACCATGTGTTGCGGGCATTCGCTCAGCTGCTTCCTCAGATGCAGCGACGCCGGACCGTAGCGGTGAAGGCTGACGGCAATACTGGCAATGGCCAGCGCGGCGCTGGCGGTGAACAGTGCGATCAGCAGAATGCCGGCCATGGCAGTGTTTCCTTCGCATCTTGGCAAAGCTGTGCAGTGCCTGTGGATAAGTTGTGGATAAACGAATCATCGGGTATGATGTTCCTACCGCCGAAGTAATGTTCTCTATTTGTTCTGGTGCGTCAAGCACTATTTACGGCGATCCGTTGCGCGTCCGGGGCGAATTCGTGCTGGATTTTCGTGAACGGCCCCGCTAAGGGCCGCCGCGTCGACGGACTTTGCGTTCTGCCAGAGCGTGACCGGCCGCCGGCAAATCCACATGGGAAGCACTGCCATACCGGTGCCGCAGCGGGCCATTTCCGCACGGTTCCAGCTTCCCAGAGGCACTAACCGGAAAGGAAACCACTATGGCGGCTCCCACCGTCACGATGCAGCAATTGATCGAGGCCGGCG
>JAGREL010000402.1:1874-2103 GCA_020446575.1 Novosphingobium sp.
TGGAACCCGCGGATGAAGCCGTATATCTTCGGCGCGCGGAACGGCGTTCACATCATCGACCTGTCGCAGACCGTGCCGCTTATGGCGCGCGCGCTGGAATTCGTCTCCGCGACCGTTCAGGCCGGGGGTAAGGTGCTGTTCGTCGGCACCAAGCGCCAGGCGCAGCAGCCTATCGCCGAGACGGCCCGCGCGGCCGGGCAGCACTTCGTCAACCACCGCTGGCTGGGCG
>JAGREL010000403.1 GCA_020446575.1 Novosphingobium sp.
TCGCCCTCATCGGCATTGCAGACGACATATTTCCGTGCGCCTGGTATGTCAGCAACGGTCTTCCATTTGATCCCGGCGGGAAAGCCCGCACCGCCGCGTCCGCGCAGGCCGGATTGCGCGACTTCGGCGACCACCTCCTCGGGGCTCAGCGAGCGGGCGCGCTTCAGCCCGGCCCAGCCGCCAGTCGCCTCATAATCCTCAAGGCTCAGCGGCCGGGTCCTGCCTGCCCGGGCGAACGTCAGGCGCTGCTGGGCGGCGATGAAAGAATGGTGCTGAATGGGCTCATTCCACAACCCGTCACCCCCGCGAAGGCGGGGGCCCATCTCCCCCGGATCGTTCGTATCATCCCCCGAGGCTGGATCCCCGCCTTCGCAGCGATGACGTTGGTACGAAAGAACTTTGGGGACATCCTCCACTCTCAGCGGCCCGAATCCTATGCCGTCGATCTCGGCCAGCGGTTCGAGCCAGTGCATGCCCCAGCTGGAGACGCGCTCAACGGCGCACCCGGCTTCCTCGAAGGCCCGCGCCACCGCATCGGCGCCGCAGGCAAGGGCGAGGCCATCGTCGGAGATCCTGACCGTCGTCATGCTGCTTCGATCAGCCCCACAAGCGTCGCTTCATCAAGCCGGGCGTATACCGCATCACCGATCCGCACGGCAGGCCCGGCGCTGCACAGGCCCAGGCAGTAGACGGTCTTCAGACGGACGCGGTCTCCCGCCGCTTCCTGCGCCGCCCCAACCAGCGCCTCGCAGCCCCGCGCCTGGCAGGCCTCCGCACGACACAACTGCACTTCCGGGCGCGGATCGGGCGTGGCTAGGAAGTCGTGGTAGAAGCTCGCCACGCCATGCACTTCGGCGCGGCTGAGATTGAGCGCGGCAGCAATCCCCGCTTCAGCCTCGACGTCAACACAGCCGAACTCGGCCTGGACCGCATGCAGGATCGGCAGCAACGGCCCTTCGCGCCCCCGATGCTCGGCGACGATCTCTGCAAGGCGCGCGGAACGGCTCATCGGTTCAGCCTCTCGGCATGCCATTCGACATGCTCCGTCATGAAGGTCGAAATGAAGTAGTAGGAATGGTCATAGCCCTCCTGCATCCGGATCGTCGCGGCCTGGCCTTCCCTTTCGCATATTTCCGCAAGCAGACGCGTCTTGAGCTGTTCCTCGAGAAAGCCGTCCGCGGTTCCCTGATCGACCAACAGATCGGGCAGCCGCGCGCCGTCCTCGATCAGTGCACAAGCATCATATTCACGCCAGCCGGTCCGGTCAGCACCGATGTAACTGGAAAGCGCCTTTTCGCCCCAGGGGCAATTGCGCGGACTGACGATCGGAGCGAAAGCGCTGGTCGAACGAAACCGTCCGGGATTGCGCAAGGAAATAGTCAGCGCTCCGTGGCCGCCCATTGAATGGCCGGTGATACCCTGCCGGTCCATGTCGACGGGGAAGCTCGATGCGATCAGTTCGGGCAGCTCCTTTTCGATATAGCTGCGCATCCGGTAGTGCTTCGACCACGGCGCCTCGATCGCATCGACATAGAAGCCGGCCCCCTTGCCGAAATCATATGCCTCCTCGTCGGGCACCCCGTCGCCGCGCGGGCTCGTGTCGG
>JAGREL010000404.1 GCA_020446575.1 Novosphingobium sp.
AGGACTTCATGGAAGTCAAATATCTGTGCATGGGTATAGACGTGGCCGGCTGATCTGGACGTACGGTCATCCGCTTCGGAGCGATTGTGCTTGCCTCCGCAGCGCAGCATCGTGAACTAGGCGGCAAACAGTTGCTCCGGGGGAATTGCCATGAAGATCGCGCGCACCATCCATGAGGGTCACTCGACCTGGGCCATCGTCGAGGGCGACACCGCCTATGCGCTGGAGGGCGACCGCTTCGCCGCCAATCCGCGCAAGGGTGCCTCGCTCGGCCCCGCCGCCGACCTGCCGATGCTCTTTCCGCTCGATCCGACCAACCAGATCGTCGCCCTGTTCGGCGGCTGGGCGATCGGCGACCGCGACGGACCCGGCATCTTCATCAAGCCCTACAGCTCGCTCATCAGCAACGGCGGATCGATGGATTATCCGGACGTCGCGACCAAGGTCTTCATGGAGCCCGAGCTCGCGGTCGTCATCGGCAAGACCTGCAGGCACGTTTCGGCCAAGGACGCGAAGGACTACATCCTCGGCTATACCTGCGTGAACGACACTACGGTGTTCGAATCCAAGATCGTCACGACGTTCCCCCATATCTGGGGCAAGATGTTCGATGGCTTCGGCACGGTTGGCCCTCTCATCGACACCGACATCGATCCGAAGAACGCCACCATCCGCGCGGCGGTCAACGGCGAGGAATATCTGACGATCAATTCCGGCCAATTGGCCTGGGACGTCTACGAAATCATCGAGTGGGTCAGCAAGGTCGTCACGCTCAATCCCGGCGACCTCATCTCCACCGGCGCGCCTCCGGGGTTCGATCAGGTGGTGATCAACCCGGGCGACACGATGACGGTGACGATCGACGGCATCGGTGCGATCGAGAGTTCGATCCGCAAATAACGCCGGCGCGCGGCGACTCAGTCATCAATGCCGCACGGCTTCTGGCCCTCTGTATCGACGCGCTGCATCATCCGTTGCCCGGCGTAATCGGGCACGGCGTAGTGCTGCACGCAGCGGTTGTCCCAGATCACCATGTCGTTGGCCGACCAGTGCCAGCGCATGCAGAAATCTGGCTGTTTGATGTGTTCGAACAGCAGGTCGAGCATTTTCGCGCTCTCGGCTGCGGTCAGCTCGACGATCCGCGTGGTCCATGAGGAATTGACGTAAAGCGCCTTGCGGCCCGTATCGGGGTGAACCAGCACGGCCGGATGGGCATGTTCGGCGCCGAACATTTCCCGCGCTCTCTCGCCATAGGCCTGTCCCATCGCACCCAGCCTGCGGACCACCGGCTCGACCGAATGGATCGCGGTGAGCCCGTCGAGCATGGCGCGCATCGGTTCCGATAGCGCTTCGTAGGCCGCGTACATGCTCGACCAGCAGGTGTCGCCGCCGACATCTGGAACGCTTACCGCCCGGAGCGCCGTAAACAGAACCGGCTCTTCGGCGAACGTCCCGTCGGCATGCCAGATCGCGGTGAATTGCTTGGTCGCGCCGAAATCGGCGACGAGGCCGGTGTCATCCTTTGCCGCGCCCGTGAATTTCGCCGCCTGGAGTTTGGCGAAATTGGACACGAAGGCTTTCATCTGCTCGCCGTTCAGGTCCTGGCCCCGGAAGAAGACAACGCCGCGGTTGTAAAGCTCGCTGCCGATGAAGTCCCGATCCCTTGGGCAAAGCGGCTCGGAAAGGTCGATCCCCTCTATGACGCTGCCGATATTGGTGGTGATCGGCCGGCTATGCAGTTCCGTCATCGTCGCCATCGTCATCTCCCTATCGCCGTGGCGCCTGTCAGCGAGGCTAGCCTGCGGCGTTGACCGCCGCGCACCATTGCCCGAACATGTGGATGCGCTCCCACATCAACGCACGGGTGCCGGCGAAATTGTGTACGTGGCCCATCCGCGGGCAGACAAACAGGTCGATGCTGCGTGCGGATCTGAAGGCGCGCGGCTCGCCGAGCGGGTCGGGAACCAGGTCGCGAACTCCCATCGCGCAAAGCACGGGCACGGTCAGGACCGCCGCTTCGGTTGCGACAACGCCCGGCGTCAATGTGGAGCGCGCCGCGCATCTGGGAGTGACCGTGGAATTCCACGGCATGATCTCGTGCTCTCCGGCCTGGCTGTGTTCTTCCGCGACCGCGGCATAGTGCCGCAGGTCTTGCTCGACGACTTCCTGGGGAACGTCGTCATAGTGAAAACCCCAGGCCAGCGACGTCCAGGCAGAATCCTGCGGTCCGCCTTCCGTCGCCCTCGCCAGTGCCCTCGCGTTCAGCGGCTCGGCGCAATCTTCGGGCGCGGCGTCGCGCGGAAACCAGGCAGCCACGATCGGCTGCGCCCCCGGCGGCGTCGACGGATGGCTGTGAACCGCGCTGAAGCCCAGCGTTGCAATGCCGGCATAGCTGCGGTGCCGCGCCTGCTGGTAAATCGTCAGTCCGGCGCCCAGCGCATGGCCGATGCCGATGGCGACGGGCTGATGAACCGGCGGGTAGTCTTCCAGCAACACGCCGTTGGCAAGCCGCAGCAGGATTTCCTGCTCCGCCGCATGGGCGGCTGCGGCAAGGGTTGCATAGTCGAGCCTGTCGAGATCATGCTGCGAGCTGCCGCCGCAGCCGAGCATGTCCAGCGCGGCGAAAATCCAGCCGCGATCGGCATGAAAGGTTGCCTGGGCGCCTTTTGCGGGACCGGGCAATTCGTAGGTGTAATAGCCGCGCGAATAGCTGCTGCTCGGCCTTGCGAAGCATATGATGGCGGGGCTGCCGAGCATGGCAGGCTCCGGCAGGACAACGGTTGCCGCGACATGCGCCGGCTGATCGAGGCCCGCGGCATCGGTCACGTCGATGCTCAGTTCCACCTGCTTGACCATCGTTCTCTCCCGGCTGCTCCGCTTGTGACCCAGCTATGCGCTGTTCGTCAAAGGGGAATCGCCCGGGCAACAGCCAAGTTGACGGGCCGCGCCAAAGGAATATCCTGTGACGTGAAAGGGATTGGCCCGATCAGCGGAGACCAGCCCCTTCTGCGGGAGAAAGAGTGCAATGCCGCGCATTGCTTCGATTGCCGATACAAGGACGCTGTCCGATCTGCTGTCCGGCCTTGAATTGCGCGGGCAGAGTTGGTGCTACACCAATCTGGGACCGCATGCCGGTTTTTCCGTGCCGCCGGGCGAAGCCGTGCTGTTCCACGCAGTGCTGCATGGCTCGGCGCGAATTGCCTGTGCCAGCGGCGAGGTGGCTGTGCTTGAGAAGGGCGATGTCGCAGTGGTTCTTTCCGGCGAAGCCCATGCCTTGCGCACGAGCCCCGAAAGCGAGGCCAGCACGCATGAATTCCTGCGCGAGGACCGCGCCGTCGACATTCCTCCGACAGTGATGCTGGGCAATTCGGGAACGGTTTGCGCACGGGTGCTGAGCGGAAGGCTGCGGCCGAACTGGCCGGGCGAAGTCTGCCGGTCCACCCTGCCGCCGCTGTTGCGGTTCCGGCAGGAGGATGGGGATCCGGTTGCGGCGCTGCTGCGGCCCGAGGCTCTGGCGCTGTCGGGCATGGGGGCGGGGTCGGCGGCGCTGCTGACACGCCTCGCATCGCTGATGCTTGTCGCCGGTCTGCGTTCCGAACCGGGCTGCCGGCGGCTTTTCGCGCCGCAGCGGCGCGATCCCATCGCCCAGGCAATGCAGCTGATCGAAGCCAATCCTTCGGCAAGCTGGACGGTAGAGAAACTGGCGCGCTCGGTCGGCATGGGGCGTTCGAACTTCGCCGCGCATTTCACCCAGCAGGTGGGGCGCGCGCCGATGGAAGTCGTGGCCGAGCACCGCATGGAACATGCCGCGGCCTTGCTGCGGCAGGGACAGCTCAAGATCGCCGAGATCAGTGAAATGGCGGGCTACAGTTCGGAAGCCGCATTCAGCCGGCGCTTCACCCGCCACTTTGGCATTTCCCCCAGCCAGATGCGCGACAGCGCGCGCACCTGCGACAACGCGGCCGAGGTCCGTTCCCTCGGCTTCTACCCGCTGCTCATCGGCAGCCCGGCCAAAGGCGCGGCGGCAATCGGCCGGCAGCCCGCCGACGAGAGCAGGGCAGCGCCGGCCGCTTCCGCCGATCGGTCGCTTCATCCCTCCCATGGCGGATATTTCCGCCTGGGGTCGCGCGACTAGGCTTCTTTGAAAGCGCCCGCGGTTGCGACGGGGGCTTGGACGATCTGGCAGGTTCCATGGAGACGCAAGACTTGCCGTCCCATGATACTTGCGCAACGAATACGATGAAATGCGAAGTGGGAGAGTCGAATGAGTACCGCCACGCTTGAGAAGCCTGAAACAAAGTCGGCCATCAAGGTGATCGATGCAGACACGCATCTGACCGAGCCGCACGACATGTGGGTCAAGCGGGCGCCGGCTTCCATCCGTGACCGCGTGCCGCAGGTGAAGATGCTCGATGGCGTTCGCAGCTGGGTGATCGACGGGGACAAGTCGATCGGCACGGGCGCGCATCCCAACAGTGCTATCCTGAAGGAAGGCGGCAAGGTTCGCGACCTCGACACTTTCCTCGCGCTGCAATTCGAGGACGTTCACACCGGCTCTTCCTCGATCAAGGAGCGCCTTGAGGTGATGGACGAGGCCGGAATCTATGCCCAGATCGTTTACCCGAACATTCTCGGCTTCGGCGGCCAGCAATCGGCCAAGGTCGATCCGGAGCTGCGCCTCGCGACGGTCAAGATCTACAACGACGCGATGGCCGAACTGCAGGAAGAATCGGGCCAGCGCCTGTTCCCGATGGCGCTGCTGCCCTGGTGGGATGTGAAGGCCGCCGTCGAGGAGACCGAACGCTGCATCGCGATGGGCCTTCGCGGCATCAACATCAATTCCGATCCGCACATGCACAAGGACGAGATCAACGGAGGCATGATCCCCGATCTCGCTTCCGAGCACTGGTACCCGCTCTGGGATGTCTGCGAAGACAAGGACCTGCCGATCAATTTCC
>JAGREL010000405.1 GCA_020446575.1 Novosphingobium sp.
CCCAAGATTGGTCGCTTCGGCAATCAGAGTGGCGAGGAAGGCCTGCTCATCGCCAGGCGGCAACCCGGTCGAGACGTGCCCGAAGTGCTGGGTGAAGCCGGTCCATCGTTCGACCTGCGACAGCACGTCGGTGATACGCGTGGCAGGCAGCATACCGTAGCAGGCAAGCGTCAGATGCCGTCCTTCGTCGTGCCCGGCATCATCGTCCTTCAGTTCCTTGGGGAAGCGCAATCGCTCGCCAGCGAACAGGGCAGCATCACGTCCGGCCAGATTCTGGGCGACGTCGCACAAGGCTTTGTCGAGTTGCGCGGCGCGCTGATCGAGCCATGCGTGTGGATCACCGAGCGAGAACACCGGTTGCAGCGCTGCGCCACTTGATGGCGCGAGCAGCACGTCCAGCAACCTGTGCAGCCGTGACCTCGGCACCCAGATATCACCCGATGCCAGTGCATTGGCGAGCGCCCCGTAGGTGGCCATCTCCTAATGCGTCCGGTCGATCTTGCCGGCGACCACGACATGGCGGTGCCAGCGCCGCTCGACATGACCGAGCGGAACGTCGGCAGGGAGCGGCTTGCGCCAGTCGCCATCAAGATCCGACAGGACCGTCATCGCATTGCGCAACGCCGCGGTGCCGGCCCGGCCGTGGAAATCGAGCGTTTGCAGGAATAGAGGTCCTATTCGTTTGAAGGTCCGGTATTCGGCTGCGATCTCGCTCAACACATCGTCCCTGTGAGGTGCCGCGGTACGACGGATGATCGCGGCATCGGCATCGAGCATGTCGAGAGGCACGATATCCCTGAGGGCCGCGCCGATATCTTCACCGGTGCGTGCTACCCGGCTAACTGTTTCCAGCACGGTGGCGATGCGCATCAGTCGGTCACGGCCTTCGCGTCCCGAAATCGCGATTCCCTGTTCCAGGCGTTTGCGGGCACGAAGGTGAGCGCGTCCCATCAAGGCGCCGAACATGGCGATCGCCGCGTCGGTAAGCGTGGCTTCCATCTCGCGCAGCGTAGCAAGCAGGATGACCCGCCTGCGGGAGGCGCGCATCTGTTGGAAGGCCTGGGCGGTATAGCGCACGCCTTCGCGGGCGAACTGCGTCATGCGTGGCTCGTGCAGGGGATCGACCGGAACACAGGAAATTCCGGTCCTGCGGATCAGAGCGACCTTCTCAAGGATTTCGGCGAGCGAGGCTGACGCGACGCGGGGCTGTGGTTCGCGCAGCCACGACAAGCGGCTCTGTCGATCATGCACCTTCTCATCGACCAGCGTATCGAGGCGCTGACGCATATCCGCATCGAGTTTATCATGGATTGCAGCGACCAGATCGGTTTCCACCCGCAGCATCGCCTCGGCCGCCATCCGCTCGACTACGCTGATGCCGGGGATAACGATGCGCCGCGTGCGCAGCTCGTCGAGCAGTCGATCGAGCAGAATACGCCCGTCCACGATGGGCATGGCTTCGATTTCCAGCCAGGTCATCATGATACCGCGCGCTGGCCGGCTCAGATCGGTGAAGCCGAAGCGCGCCTTGATGGCGGCAAGCTGATCGTAGCGGGTCGGCGCTCGCCGCGCGAAGTCGGCGATGGCGCCTGCATCCACCCCGACCTGCTCGGCGATATGGTCGAGCATGATCGCAGGCAACAGCTCGCCTGCGTGCAGATGCCGCCCCGGAAAGCGGAGGCAACAGAGTTGCAGGGCGTAGCTCAACCGGGTTGCCGGAGTGCGCGCGGTGCCGATTGCAGCAAGGTCCTCGGCATCGAGGCCATAGTGTCGCACCACCGCCGCCTCGCTGTCGGGCAAAGCAAGCAATGCGGCGCGCTGCCGCTGGGTCATCGGAATACGTGCGGGCATGTTTCATCCTTCAAAAACCTCTTGCCTTTTGCCCGCTTAATGAAAGAGGATTGTGAAAGGCCCAAGGCTGCGGAAATTGGTGCATCCTGTTTCCACCTCCGGATACGGCCGTTTGTGAAAGGCAGGATTTGACCAGGGCACCCTATCTGATCGGCTATGCGCGGGTGTCGAAGGGTGACGAGCAGTCGAACGCCGCCCAGCGCCGCGCCCTCGACGCGGCTGGGTGCAGGCGCGTGTTCGAGGAAATTGCCAGTGGCGGGCGCTGGGACCGGCCAAAGCTCCTGGAGATGATCGGCCAGT
>JAGREL010000406.1 GCA_020446575.1 Novosphingobium sp.
AAGACGGGCGTCGGCGTGGAGCGCTTGCCGACGATCACTTTCCACGTGCCGACGCGCTGTCCTTCGCGCCAGAGCTGGGCCTCGAACGCGGGCGCATTGACCAGCACATAGTTTTGCCCAGGCGATTGCGGCATCCAGCGCCAGCGCTCCATATTGCGCGCGAGCGTCTGGCGCTCTTCGGGATCGGTTTCCGCGGCATAGGCTTCGCGCAGCGTGGCATAGTCGGGGTGTTTCGGCTGCAGCCCGGCGAAGAAGGAATCGATGCTGTTGAGCATCACCGCGCGCTCCAGCCGCGCGCGCAGATCGATCGCGGCGTCGCTGTCGGCAATATGCCAGCCCGCACGCTGCGTCTGGGTGGCGCTGCCCAGCAGGTGCATGCGCGCCAGGCGAAGCGCCAGCATGCTCGCGGCATTGTCCACGGACGCGGAATCGCCGCTCGCTTCGGCTGCTTCGAGCGGGCCGGTATCGAGCAGCGGCAAGGCGTCTTCGGGGGCCTTGGCGACCCAGTACTTCAGCCGTTCGATTCGCGCGGGGGTCCAGCCGGCGACGGGCTCGGCGGCAGGTGCGGCGGCGCACAGGAATAGAGCCGCGATGGCCAGAAAGCCGGACCAAATTCGCCTTCCGTAATTGAAACTCTTGCTGGACATTCCTATCTTCCGGGAAACGAAATTCAGGATTCGCATAGCATGAATATCAGCAGGCGCCATTTGTTGGGCGCCGTTGCTGCGGGTTCTGCAGGACTGGTTGCACCGCGCGCCTTTGCCGCGGTCCGATCCGGCGATCAGCCGGCCCTGCTGCCCCGCGCGATGGCTGCTTTTGACTCCCATGCCTCCCATATCCGCCATCGCGATGTGATGGGCCTGGTCGATTTCGGCCAGTCTTCCGGCAGTCCGCGGTTTCATATCGTCGATGTCGGGAACGGCAGGGTGCTGGCAACGCATCTCGTGGCGCATGGCCGCGGTTCCGACCCGGCCAATACCGGCTGGGTTAGGTCCTTTTCGAACCGTCCCGGCTCCAACGCATCCAGCCGCGGCTGCTTCCTCACCGGCAATGCCTACTACGGCAAGCATGGCCGCTCTCGCCGTCTCCACGGGCTCGACGCGGAAAACAGCAATGCCGCCAGCCGTGCCATCGTCATCCATTCCGCCGACTATGTCAGCCGCAACATGGCGCGCATGCAGGGGCGCATTGGTCGCAGCCTTGGCTGTTTCACCGTGCCGAACCGGGATATCGGCGAAGTGCTTGCCCAGCTCGGCGAAGGCAGGCTGCTGTTCGCCTGGAAATAGGCGCGGTTATTCTTCAGTCGTCCAGGCCCTGGCCTTTTCCAGCAAGTCGATGACTTCGCGATCTTCGGTCTGGCCGAAGTCGCGGTAATGCGCGCCGACCGCATAGAAGGGCTCGGGAGAAGAAAGGCAGATGACCTCGTCGCACAGGCTGCGCATTTCCGGCAGCACGTCGGGCGGGGCCAGCGGCACCGCCAGCACGATCCTGCCGGCTCCTGCCTTGGCGAGCGCCTGCAACGCGGCGCGCACCGTTCCCCCGGTCGCGATGCCGTCATCGACGA
>JAGREL010000407.1 GCA_020446575.1 Novosphingobium sp.
ATGCTGCTGGCCGGCATGGTGCTGTCCAATCTCGTCGAGGAGAAGGCTAACAAGATCATCGAGGTCCTTGCTGCGGCCATACCGATGGACGCGGTCTTCCTGGGCAAGCTTTTTGCCATGCTGGCGGTCTCGCTCGTCGGCGTCGGCGTATGGGGCCTGACGGGCGGCGCGATTGGGCTCGCGGCGGGGCAGGCATTGCCGGACTTGCCCACTCCGGCGGTCGGCTGGCCGATATTCCTTGGGCTTGGCGTGATATACTTCGCGATGGGCTATTTGCTGCTGGGTTCGGTATTCCTCGCGATCGGCTCAATGGCGACGACCGTGCGCGAAGTGCAGACGCTTTCCATGCCTGTGACGATGATGCAGCTCATGGTCTTTTTCCTCGCCAGCTATGCGATGACCCGGCCGGGCAGCCCTATCGAACTGTTCGCGGTCGCGCTGCCGTTCAGTTCGCCGTTTGCCATGCTTGCCCGGGCCGCGCAGGACAGCGCGCTCTGGCCGCATCTGGCTGCACTTGCCTGGCAGGTGTTGTGGGTCGTGGTTTTCGTGCAGGTCGGCGCCAGGCTGTTCCGCACAAGGGTGATGAAGTCCGGCCCCGCCGCTGCCAGTTCGCGGCCAAGGATCCGCCTGTTTCCCAAGCCAGGGCGAGTACGCGCCTGAGAGTGCATTGACTTCGGACGGGAAAGCACGATCATTGCGGGCGGGGGGCATCGGATCAAGGAGTTCGCTGATGCCCGAGAAAAGTCTTCCGCGCCGCCGGTTCCTGGCCTGGCTGGGCGCTTCTGCAGCCATGCCGGTGATGGCCGCCTGCGGCGGCGGGTCTGCCGAAGCCAAGGACTACCCTGTCCATTACAGCGAAGCGGAATGGCGCAAACGTCTGACGCCCGAGCAGTTCTATATTCTGCGCGAGGAAGGCACCGAGCGGCCATACAGCTCACCTCTGCTCAAGGAGAAGCGCAAGGGCACCTTTGTTTGCGCTGCAGATGGCAATCCGCTGTTCTCGTCGGCAACGAAATATGAGAGCGGGACCGGCTGGCCGAGTTTCTGGAAGCCGTTGTCAGGCGGAATCGGCACCTCCACCGACTACAAGCTCGGCTATCCGCGGACCGAAGTGCATTGCTCGCGCTGCGGCGGCCACCTGGGCCATGTCTTCAACGACGGGCCGCGCCCCACTGGAAAACGTTACTGCATGAACGGGGACGCCATGCTGTTCGAGCTTGCCTGAGCTTGCCGAGGCAATTCTTGTCAACCGTAACCTGTGTATCGCTTCCCCTCCAGGAAGGTCTGGTCTCCCCCCACAACCTTCAGCCGGTTGGCCAGCATGGCAAGTTCTTCGAACGTGAAGACCTGCTGCAGAACCAGCCCATAGGCCGGACTCGATCGCCAGCAGACGGTAGCGAGAAGTTCGGGCAAGCCGTCAGCTTCCAGCTTTACCGTCTGGCCAAGAGCAAGCAGGCGGCTCGTCTCGATACACGCGCCCTGCCGGGAAATGTTGCGCACCATGGCGACCGACGGTCCGTTATCTGTTGTAACGATGGCCGGAAATTCCAGGCGCAGCCGCACCGGCCGCTTCGGGTAGGGGCCCGTTTCGGCGATGAACTGCTTGAGTTCGATGGGATTTGCGAATCGGAAACCGGCATGGTCTCCACGTTCCCAGATCTTCTCGACCGCAAAGCTGTCGCCTGCGGCCAGTTCAAGCGTGAGTGGCCCTTCGGGAGGCGAGGGATGGAACAGGCGCAGGCGAACGCCGGTTTCCGATACATCGCGCACGATGCAAAGATACTCGCCATTGCCGCACACGAGCTTGGCGCTTCGGATAAGCAGGGTGAAGCGCGGCGAAGCGCGCGATTCTTCGCAGTGAAGTTCCGGATCCGACAATCCGTTTTGGTTATTCTCGGTCTTCCCCATGGCCCCGGGCTCCTGCCGTTGCTTGTGGTGTCTGGCGTGCGATCTGCCGCGGCGCCTTGAGCCGTGGATAGTCTGTTCGTGATAAATCGGGATTAATGGTCGATAGGGAAAACCCAATAGTTCCAAATAGTTCGCCGCGAAGGCAGAAGAGGCCGGCACGAAAAAAGGGGCCGGATTTCTCCGGCCCCTTTCTCGGTGAACAAGTGTTGTGAGGCTTACATGCCCGAACCCGGGCCGTAAGTGATCTCGACCCGGCGGTTCTGCGGCTCGCGCACGCCGTCTGCGGTGGGCACGCGCGGTTCGCTTTCACCGAACG
>JAGREL010000408.1 GCA_020446575.1 Novosphingobium sp.
TACATCGTGTTCTTCGACTGGGATCAGTCGGACATCACGCCTGAGGCTTCCACCGTGCTCGACAGCGCCATCACCGCTTACGGCGATTGTGACAGCATGCCGATCATGCTCGCTGGCCACACCGACCGTTCCGGCTCGGCCCGCTACAACATGGGTCTCGCTGAGCGCCGCAACGATTCGGTCAGGGGCTACCTCACCGCTCGCGGCATCGACGACGGCGCCATCACCAGCCAGGCGTTCGGTGAAAGCGAACCGCGCGTGCCCACCGCAGACGGTGTGCGCGAGCCGCAGAACCGACGTGTCGAGATCACTTACGGCCCAGGCTCGGGCATGTAAGGCTCAACACAACACTTGTTCACCGAGAAAGGGGCCGGAGAAATCCGGCCCCTTTTTGCATCCGGAGCGGGACAGATCGTTACAGCCAGCCCTGCTCGCGGTACCAGGCCGCGGTCGCCTTGAGCCCTTCGCGGGTTTCGATGCGCGGTCGCCAGATCTCGTGCGGCACACGCGACCCATGGCTGACCACCCAGTCCGGATGGCTGAAATAGCCGACGCGATCGAGCGTGAGCTTGGCGCGCTTGCGCCGCAGTGCCATGTCGAGCCTTGCCGCGCGTTCCATCGTCTGCCGCGAAAGGCCGAGAACCAGGGGCCTCCGCCCGACCGCCCAGCCGATCGCGCGGGCGAGTTCGTCGTGTCCCCAGCCGCCGCGCTTGCCGTCGTCCGGCTCGAAACTGCGGTGCGTGACATGCTCGCCGCCGGGGAGCAGAGCGAGTAGCAGCCGGGCAAGGTCCTCGACATGTATAAGCGAGGCTTTCCCTTCCCTGGGCGTAGGCACGAAACCCCATTTCGCCGCGCGGAACAGCTCGAACATTTCCCGGTCGCGCGGCCCGTAGATCGCCGGGGGGCGGACAATGGTCCAGTCGAGCCCGCTTGCCTTCACCAACCGCTCGGCGCGGTGCTTGGATGCTCCATAGGCGGAGATGGCGGGCTCCCGCGCAGAGAGCGAGGAGACGAAGACCAGACGCCGCACACCCGCGGCAACCGCGGCTTCGACAAGGTTGAGCGTACCCGCGACATTACCCTGCTCGAAACCGGCCGGATCGGGCGTGTTCACCACACCGGCGATATGAACGACTTGCTGCGCTCCATCGACCAGCCGGGAAAGCGCGGCACTGTCGGCAAGATCGCCTGCCACCCAGGTCACGCCGTCACGTCGCTCCTGCGGCTTTCGCGCCAGCGCCAGGATTTCTTGGCCTTCGGCCAATGCCCTGTCGATCACCGACTGGCCCACGAAGCCGGTGCCGCCGGTGACGGCAACCGTCACAGCAATACCAGCTGATCGCGGTGGATGATGGCGGAACGCGGCGCATAGCCGAGAATTTCGGCATGCTCGCTGGAATGCCTGCCTTTGAGACGCGCGCATTCCTCCGCATCATATTCGGACAGGCCGTGCGCGAGAACCTTGCCGCCTTCGTCGCGGATGGCGATGGCATCGCCGCGATGGAAACTGCCCTCGACTTCCGTCACGCCCTTGGCCAGCAGGCTGGAGCCTCCGGCAAGCGCCTTTGCCGCCCCGGCATCGACCACCAGCGCGCCTTTCAGCCGCAGCCGTCCACCCAGCCACGCCTTGCGCGCGCCGGCCTTGCGGCGCGGCAGGAACAGGGTGCCGATATTCCTGTCCAGAGCCCGGGCAATCGGCCGCTTGTAAGTACCGTTGGCGATCGCGAGGGAAATGCCGGCAAGTTCGGCAATTTCGGCGGCCTGCAATTTTGATTTCATGCCCCCGGAACCGAGACCAGAAGTGGAATCCCCGGTCGCCATGCCATGCACTTCCGGAGTGACCCCGCGTATCTCGGGCAGCAGCTTCGCTCCCGGCTCCTGCGGATTACGGTCGAACAGCCCGTCGACGTCGGACAGCAGCAGCACGGCGCTGGCCTGCGCCGCCTGCGCCACTCGAGCGGCCAGCCGGTCGTTGTCGCCAA
>JAGREL010000409.1 GCA_020446575.1 Novosphingobium sp.
AGCATGAAGAACGACATGCCGAAACCCTGAATCAGCTGAGGCGAGGCAAGCGTCCAGAAATCGGCTTGGCTGGTCCAGTTCGCTCTGACGAGCGCCATGCAGCCGAGCCAGGCGACGGCGATGGAAACCAGAAGTCGCGGGTCGATCCCCCGAGCGAGCGTCTTGGAGGCCAGCTGTGAGGTGGTAAGCGCGGCAAGGGCGGTACAGGACGTGATGAAGCCGGCTTCCAGCGCGGGATACCCCATATAGGTTTGGAGCCATTGCGGGATAACCACGATACTGGCGAAATAGGCGCCGAAGCATAGCGACAGCGCCAATACGCCAAAAGCGAACCCGCTGTGCCGGAACACCCGGAGATCGACGATCGGGTGGTCTTCGGTAAACTCCCAGATCAGGAAGGCCACAAAGCCCACTGCGGCGATGATCGCGAGCACTACGATCAGGGGATCGGCGAACCAGCCACGGTCGCGTCCGATGTCGAGCATGAACTGAAGGCTGCCGATCCACGCAACCATCATGCACAGGCCGACGATATCGATCGGCACCTTGCGTATCGGCGTCTCGCGCGGGCCGAGCAGGGCGAGAACCGACAGGATGCAGATGATGACGAAGGGGATGTTGATGAAGAAGATCCAGTGCCAGCTCAGCGTGTCGCTGATCAGGCCGCCGACATTGGGGCCCAACGCAGGCCCGAACATCGTGGTCATTGCCGAAAGCAGGATTGCCTTGCTCCGCTGCTCGCCTGGAAAGATGCTGAACAGCAGGGTTTGTGAAAGCGGCATGAGCAGGCCCCCGCACAGTCCCTGCCCGATGCGGCAGACAACAATCATCGCGAGAGTCTGCGACATGCCGCAAAGCAGGGAAAACACGCCGAAGCCCGTCATGCAGATGGTGTACATGCGCACTGTGCCGAAGCGCTGCGCCAGCCACCCGGTCAGGGGCACGGTGAGCGCTTCAGCCACGGCGTAGGACGTGACGACATAGGTTCCCTGGTGGAGCGAGACGCCCAGGCTGCCGGCGATGTGGGGAACCGAGACGTTGGCGACCGTCATGTCGAGCACGACGATGAAATTGCTGAACGCCAGGATGAAGGCCGCGTACCATCGCGCGCGGCTGGTCAGCGCGGGCGGTCCGGCGGCCTGGGCAGTCTCCGCCATCGCTCAGTCGCCCGAAATGTCGATCTCGACTTCGGTGGAAAGGCCCACGCGCAGCGGATGTTCGGCCAGTTCCTTGGGATCGAGCTCGATCCGCACAGGCAGGCGCTGGACAACCTTGATCCAGTTGCCCGTCGCGTTCTGTGCCGGGATCAGCGACATGGACGCGCCGGTGCCGCCGGAAAGGCCTGCCACCTTGCCGTGATAGGTGATGCTGCCGCCATAGATGTCGGCGGTCACCGTTGCCGGCATTCCTTCTTTTACCCCGCGAAGCTGCCCCTCCTTGAAATTGGCGTCGACATAGACCTTGTTGATCGGAACGATCACCATGACCGGCTTGCCCTGTTCGACCCGCTGGCCGACCTGGACCTGGCGCCTCGTGACGATGCCGTCGACTGGTGCGCGGATCACCGTGTTCTTCAATTCGAGTTTCGCGGCGTCCAGCTTGGCCTTGGCGGCAAGCACGCCGGGATCGGTGTCTTGCGTCGACCCGCGAACGAGAGCTTCATTGGCCGCCAGCTCACCTCGCGCCGAGCTGCGGGTCGATTGCGCCTGGACGACACCGGCCCGGGCAGTCGCGAGCGCGGCCTTGGCACTGGCGAATTCCTTGCGGGCGTCGGTGAGCTCCTCGCCTGAAACGGCGCCGCTTTCGGCGAGCGCTTCGCGCCGGGAGAGATCGACGCGTGCCTTGTCGAAATCCGCCTGCGCTGCGCCCAGTTGAGCCTTTGCCTGTTCGATATCGGCGCCGCGGGCCTCGACCTGTGCCGAAAGCGCGCTGTTGGTCGCGACCGCCTGACGGTAGCGGCGGCGGGCTGCCGCCAGCTCGGCCCGTGCTTCGGCAACGTGAATGAGCGGAGTGGACTGGTCGAGCAAGACGAGCACGTCGCCGCGCTTGACCGACTGCGTGTCCTTCACCCGAACGTCGATGACCGGGGCCGAGATCAGCGGCGTGATCTGGGCCATTTCCGCGTTCACATAGGCATTGTCGGTGCTCACGTAATTGCGCCCGATCAGCAGGTACCACAGTCCCCAGATGATCGCTGCGGCAGCGATCGCGACGGCGAGGCGGGTGAACCATTTCCTGCGCACCTCCGCCCGTTGCGCGCGAAGCGCGGCTTCTTCGGTGAGCGCATCCATGTCTGCTTCAGCCATTGGATCTGTCCTTGGCAAATTCGTCGGTGCCGTTTCCGAAGCCGCCGCCCAGCGCCCGGATCAGGCTGATTTCGAGCGCGCGTGCGTCGGCATCGAGTGTGGCAACCGCCAGTCGGGACTGAAGCAAGCGGTCTTCCACGGTAAGCACATCGAGATAGCTCGACAGGCCGCCCTGGTAGCGCTGCCGGGCGATGGAATAGGCTTCCTCGGACGCTTCGAGCGCCACGCGCGCATCGGTGAGCTGTCTGCCGACCAGCCTCTGGCTGGTCACGATGTCGGCGACTTCCCGGTAGGCTTCCAGCACTGCCTTCTCGTAATCTGCGACCGCCTCGTCGTAGCTGCCGCGCGCGAAGCGGTAGCGTCCGCGCAATTCGCCGCCTCGAAACAGCGGCAGGCTGATCGCCGGGCCGACGCTCCCGTAGGTCGAATCGCTTTCGAACAGCCGGTCCAGACCCTGGGATTGCAGGCCGATCAGCGCGCCCAGCCTGATCGCCGGGAAGAAGTCTGCATGTGCTACCCTGATCTGGCTGGACGCCGCCTCTGCGCGGGCGCGGGCGGCGGCGATGTCGGGTCGCCGGCCGACGAGGTTGGTGGTCACGTCGTCGGGCAAACCGGCTGGAGCCGCCTTGGCAAGCGCGGGACGGTCGATGGCGAGGCCTCGATCCGGGCCCGCTCCCAGCAGGGCGGCAATCTGGTTGCGGCGCAGGGCAATAGCCTGTTCGGCAGCAGCAACGTCGACCCTCGCCGTGGCGACCTCCGCCTGCGCCTGACGCAAGCTGCCGCGGGTCTCGAGGCCGTTGTTCATGCGGTTGTCGACGAGCTTTTCGGAAGCAATGCGGATGTCGAGCGCAGCCTGCCGCACGTCCCGTTCCTCGAACAGTCTTGCAAGGTCGAAATAGGACAGGGCGATCGCAGTCGAAAGGATCAACCGCGCCTGTCGCGCGTCGATCTCGGCTGCCCGGGCTTCGGACGTTGCGGCTGCCAGAGCAGCGCGGTTGCGCCCCCATAAGTCGAGTTCGAACTCAAGGTCGGCGGAAACGTCGCCGTTCTCCTTCCAGCCGCGCGGCAGGAACTGCTTGATCTCTTCACTGAAACCGGTGTTCAGGCTTCGCCGATCGACACCCGCGCTGCCCTCGACATCGAGCGTGGGCAGCAGTTCGCCCCAGGCTTCCAGAACGACGCCTCGCGCCTTGCGGTAGCGTGCGGCAGCGGCCGCGACATCGGGCGAGCCTTCCAGCCCCTCGTCGATCAGTGCGCCGAGCTGTGCGTCGCCGAAATCGCGCCACCAGCCGTCTTCGGGCCAGCGCGCGTCGGTGCTGCCGTGCAGGCTCTGCTCGGCAGCGACGGTTTCCGCGCTGCGCAATTCCGGCTTCGGTCCCGTATCCGGAGCAGCCACACAGCCCGCCAGCAGCAAGGCAATCCCTGCACTGATCCCGGAGCGTAGCGGGAATCGGGTCCTGTGGATCGCGGGCTTGTGTTGCATGGTTGGTCCACGGCATTCGGCCCAGCCGGTGAGCTTGTCAATCAAAAAACCGTACTGTATGGTACGGTAATTATGGCAAGTGTAGCCGACTGCCCGACAAGCCGAAGGGAAGCCCGCCGGGAATCGCGACGCGACGCGATCCTGCAGGTCGCGTCGGACTCATTCCTCGAATTCGGTTACGCCGGCACGACCATGTCCGCGATCGCGGCCACTCTCGGCGGCTCCAAGGGTACGTTGTGGAGCTATTACCCGTCAAAGGAACTGCTCTTCAACGACGTGCTCGACCGGCTGACGAGGGATTTTCGCGCCCGGCTGACGCTGATCCTCAAGACCCAGGGCGACGTCGAAACCACGTTGCGGCGCTTCTGCGCGGAATTCCTGCGGAAAGTGACGACGCCCGAAAGCATCGCGCTCTATCGGCTGATCATTTCCGAAACGAGCCGGTTTCCCGAAGTCGGCAGGATTTTCTACGAACGCGGTCCCAGGCTGACGCAGCACCAGCTTGCCGGGTATTTCTCGGGGGCCATCGATCGGGGCCTCGTTCGCAAGGCGGATCCGCTGCAGGCGGCGAGGCAGCTTATCGGCCTGTGCCTGTCGGGCTCGCACCAGCGGTTGCTGACCGGCGTGATCGACGAGCTTGAACCCGGCCAGCTGGACGAAGACATCGACCGGGCGATGGATATCTTCATGCGTGGATACGCGCCCGAGTGATGGGCGCGGGCAGACCGGTTCACTCCCCGCTGACCGGTTTGCCGGCAAAGAAATCCTTGAGCATGTCCGGATCGGCGGAGAAATCCTCGGCCAGTTTCACCCGCGCGACATTGGTTGTGTAGGCCGTCACCACGTAAAGCGTCACCACTGCAATCAGCTGCATCAGCCCGCGATAGCCGAGTGCCTCGATTGCCTCCTCGCGCGTTTGCGGCGTCAGCGCTGCCGTGCGTAGCAGCTGGACGTTGGCTTCGTGCACGATTCGCTCGACCTCGTCTGCGTAAGGCGGAGTCTCGCCCTTGCTGATTGCTTCGATCAGTGCGTCGGACAGACCTTCGTTCTGCGCAAAGGGGACGTGGAAGTCGAACTCGACGCGCGCGCCCAGCATGGCCGAGGTGGTCAGCACCACCAGCTCGCGCAGCTTGCCTGGGAGCTCGGACCGCGCGCGGATCTCATCGCCCAGCCGGATCATCAGCTCGCCGAACTCGGGAAACTGCAGCCAGGCGTTGTAGAGGTCTGGCAGCCGCTCGGCCTCGGCTCCGCCGGTGTAGAAGCCGCGTGGACCCAGAGTGAGTTGGTCCCACAGCTTGCGCTGCTCTGCGTCCAGTTCGCCCTTCTTCAGGACGGGAAATCGTTCCATCTCCACCTCTCTACCCTGGCCTTCGAAAAAGCGTGTTTGAAACGGGCAGCCGGGTCAACTAGCGTCCGCGCGAAACTGGGAGAACGATATGCAGCTGCGCAAGCTGGGAACGACCGATCTGGAAATCGCGCCTCTGGTACTGGGCGGAAACGTGTTCGGCTGGACGGCCGACAGGGACACGAGCTTTGCGATCCTGGACGCCTTTCTCGAAGCCGGGTTCAATGCCGTCGATACCGCCGATGTGTACAATCGTTACGCTCCGGGGATGGTCGGCGGCGAGTCCGAGACCGTCATCGGCGAATGGATGAAGGATCGCGGCGTGCGAGACCGCATCGTGGTGATCACCAAGGGCGGGTTGCCGATGGGCGAAGGCATGGAAGGTCTTGGTCGCGACTATCTGCCGCAAGCCTGCGAGGCGTCGCTGCGGCGGCTGCAGACGGACTATATCGACGTTTACATGTCGCACCGGGCCGATCCCGGCACGCCGATTGAGGAAACGCTGGAAACCTATCAGGGCCTGATCGATGCGGGGAAAATCCGCCACGCAGCCTGCTCCAACTACACGGTGGAGGAACTGGCGGGCGCGGTCGTTGCGTCCGGAGGCGGCCGGGCGCGCTACGAAGTGGTCGAGCCCTGCTACAATCTCGT
>JAGREL010000057.1 GCA_020446575.1 Novosphingobium sp.
GCCGATCCCCAGGTCCAGGCCCGCGAGATGCGCGTGACCATTCCCCACCCCGGAGGCGGTTCTCTCGACATTGTCGCCAGCCCAATGCGCTTCTCGGCCACGCCGATCCAAGACTACCGCTGCCCGCCGCCGATGGGTGAAGGCACGGACGAAGTGCTGTCCGGCTGGCTCGGATACGACGAAGCGAAAATCGCCGAACTACGCGCCTCGGGCGCGGTGTGAGTTTCACGAACAGGGAGTACTTGTGAGTTCCAGCCCATCGATGCTCGAAGGAATCAGGATCGCCGATATGACGAGCGTCATCTTCGGCCCCTACTGCACGCAGATGCTCGTCGAGCTGGGCGCGGACGTGGTCAAGGTCGAGCCGCCTGGCGGAGACACGCTGCGCCAGCTCGGGCGACCGGCGAAAACTCCCGGCATGGGCAAGCTGCATATGACCATAAACCGGGGCAAGCGCTCGGTCAGCTGGGATCTCAAGACGGACGAAGGCCGCGAAAGGCTGCGCAAGCTGATTTCGGACAGCGACGTGTTCATCCACAATGTCCGCGGTGAATCGATCGCCAGGCTCGGCTTCGACTATGAGTCCGTGCGATCATTCGCTCCCGAGATCGTCTACGTCCACTGCACAGGCTTCGATTCAGAGGGCCCGGACACAGGCATGCCCGCCTACGACGATATTATCCAGGGTGCGTGCGGCATTGCCGGGCTGTTCACCGAAGCTGAGGGACGATCCGAACCAGCGTACATGCCGCTCGCCATAGCCGACAAGGTGGCCGGCCTTTACGCGCTCCAGGGAGTTCTGGGCGCGATCATCCACAAGTTGCGCTTCGGCAAGGGCCAGTTCGTCGAGGCGCCGATGTTCGAATCGCTCACCGCGTTCCACCTGCTCGAGAATTTCGCCGGCGCCGTGTTCCCGGATGAGCCCGGGCCCGTGGGCTATCGCCATACCAGCGACGCCCGTCGTCCGTGCCGCACCGCCGATGGCTACATTTGTGTCGCCCCTTACAACAGGGGTAGCTGGGAGCGCTTCTTCGAGATCATCGGCCGCTCCGAAGTGCTCGAGGACGAGCGGTTGAGCACGCCGTGGCTCCGGAAAAAGAACGGCGATCTCATCTACGGGATCGTCGAGGAGATCACGCCGGAGCGCACCACCGCCGAATGGCTCGAGATCATGCGCGAAGCCGACATCCCGGCGACACGGTTCAATTCACTCGAAGACCTGCTCGATGACCCTCAGCTCAATGCGGTGGGGTTCTTCAGGGAGCGGGTCCACCCGACCGAGGGGCGGTTTCTCGACCTGCGGCCGGCCGTGAGATTCTCGGTGCTGCCCGATCCGGAACTCGGACTGGCACCGCATCTTGGCGAACACAATGACGAGATCGATGCCGAGTTGGGCTTTGGCGAAACTGCACCGGAAGGCTCGGATCGCCGGACGGGCAGCGCATAGGCATATCCAGGGAAGGCGGAGATGGCGCACAAGGCAAAGGACGCGGACTGGGGCGAGGCAACCGGCGCGCAAATTACCGAAGAGCACATCGAGCGAGCGCGCTTCCTCGTTGGCTACGATGAGGCCCTGTCCCGGCGCGAAAACATGTCGGTCGCAAGCGAGGACCACATTCGCGCCTACGCACGTTCATACGGCGACGACAATCCGCTCCATTGCGATGCCGACTACGCAGGCACGACGCGCTGGGGCAGCGTAACCGCACCGGGCACGATGGCGCTGCTCATCTGCTCGCCGTTGAAAGGCGACCCGCGCCCTTCGGATATCGCCCGTGCCAAGAAGGGGCTCTTCCAGCGGATTCACCAGCTGCATTCATCGACGGATTGGGAATGGTATCGCCCGATCCGGCCGGGCGACCGGATCTACCGCTTTGCCGGCGAAGAAAGCGTCGACGTCAAGCAGTCCGAGTTCGCAGGCACTTCGGTTTTGCGCGTGTCGCGCAACGTGGCGTTCAATCAGGAAGGCGAAGTGGTCTGCATTCAGCGGCTGTTGCTGATCCACAGCGGCCGATCGACTGCGGCCAAGCGCGGCAAGTACATGGCGATCGAACCCGCGCAATACACCGACGACGACCTTGCAGCGATCGACGCGATCTACGCGGCCGAGCAGGTCCGCGGCTCGGAGCCGCGCTATTGGGAAGACGTCGCGATCGAGGATTCGCTGGGCGTCATGGCCAAGGGACCATTGACGGTCAGCGATATCATCTGC
>JAGREL010000058.1 GCA_020446575.1 Novosphingobium sp.
CGACCTGATGCGCGGCGAGCTGATGATCCTGCCGGCGGTGACTTATCTTGCCGAGCAGCTGCTGGTGGCCGACCCCTGCGCGATTCATGCCGAGCGCGAAGGCCTCAAGGCTTGGCTGGCAACGACCCTGCAAGACCGGCTGACTGCGCTGCACGATCGCGCCAGTGCGGTGCCCTACAGCCGCGACGCCGAAGCGCGCGGCGCTCGCAAGCTCAAGACGCAGGCGTTGGTCTATCTCGCCGCGGGCGCTCCACAGGAAGCCGCCGTCCGCGCCGCCGCGCAATATGACGGCGCGGACAACATGACCGACCGGCAAGGCGCGCTGATGGTGCTGTGCGGGCTCGACACGGCGGCGCGCGAGGAGAAGCTGGCCGATTTCCACCAGCGCTACGACGGCAATGCGCTTGTGATCGACAAGTGGTTCTCGCTGCAGGCCAGCTCGCTTCATCCGCAGGCGCTCGAGCATGTGAAAGCGCTGGCAGGTCACTCTGATTTCACGCTCCACAACCCCAACCGGGTGCGTTCGCTTTACATGTCCTTCGCCGGGAACCCCGGCGCCTTCCACGCGGCGAGCGGGGAGGGCTACCGGATCATCGCCGATCTCATCCTCGCGCTCGATCCGATCAACCCTCAGACTGCGGCGCGCTTCGTGCCGCCGCTCGGCCGCTGGCGCAGGATCGAGTCGGGCCGTGCGGAACTCATGCGCGGCGAGCTCGAACGGATCGCGGCGGCGCCGAATCTGTCGCGCGATACGCACGAGCAGGTGACCAAGAGCCTTGGCTGAAGGCTCCCCCGAAACGGTCGAAGTCATTTGCGCGGATGCGCTCGACGGCATTCCGCACGGTTTCCTCGGACGGCGTGGGGGTGTCTCGACCGGAGTGGCGGCAGGGCTCAACACCGGACCCGGCTCGGGCGACGACCCGGCGGCCATTGCCGAAAACCGCAGACGTGCGGTGCAGGCCATCCTGCCCGATGCCTCGCTCGTCGCCGTCTACCAGATCCATTCGCCACACTGCGTCACGGTGGAGGAACCCTGGGACGACGATTCCCGCCCGCAAGCCGATGCGCTGGTTACAAGGCGCGAGGGAATCCTGCTCGGCATTCTCACTGCAGATTGCGCTCCGGTCCTGCTGGCCGATCGTGAAGCGGGCGTAGTCGGCGCAGCCCACGCCGGGTGGAAAGGCGCACTTGCCGGAGTCACCGACCGGACCGTCGAGGCGATGGAAGCGCTTGGCGCCCGGCGCCCGGCGATCGTTGCCGCGATCGGTCCGTGCATCGCCCAGGCGAGCTACGAGGTCGATGAAGCATTCCGGTTCCGCCTGGAAGCCGCCGATTCGGCAAACGCCCGCTTTTTCGGGCCCGGCCGGCAGGGCCACTGGCAGTTCGACCTGGAAGGCTATGTCGCTCTCCGGCTTCAATCGGCAGGGCTCGGGCGGGTGGAGCAGCTGGGTCTCGATACCTATGCCGACGCGGCGCGTTTCTTTTCCTTTCGCCGCGCGACCCATCTGGGCGAGGCGTCGTACGGTCGCCAGATATCGCTAATCGGTCTCAATAAAGCCCGTTGAATCGCCCGCCAAAAAAGGCGGTTGGCAAGGGGGGTGTTCGCGTCTATCAGGCGCGCCAAGTCGGCACCTGCCGCAGGCGTGGCCTGCTGTGGGGCGCCGGCATCAGGGGGTTACCAAGCGTAGCGCTGATCTGAATTTCAGGCCGCACCAGCATCTGGATGTGGGCGAATAGAGCAAGGCAAGGTCAACATGGCACAAGATGCGGTCACTGACGCTCCTGAATCGGAAACCGGGGATGGAGTGCGGAGACGCGATTTCATCAACATTGCCGCGGTAAGCGCAGCCGGCGTAGGAGGGCTCGCGACACTGGTTCCGCTGATCAGCCAGATGTCTCCGTCAGCCGATGTTCTCGCGGAGAGTTCCACTGAAGTCGATATTTCCCCGATCGAACGGGGGCAGGCGATCAAGGCGGTGTTCCGCAACCAGCCGGTCTTCGTCCGCAACCTTACCGACAAGGAAATCGCCGAGGCCAATGCCGTGCCGCTCAGTGCCCTGCGCGATCCGCAGACGCTTGCTGAGCGGACCAAGGAAGGCAAGGAAAACTGGCTGATCACCATGGGCGTGTGCACCCACCTCGGCTGCGTTCCGCTCGGTGCCGGCGAGGGTGAGCCCAAAGGTGAATATGGCGGCTATTTCTGCCCGTGCCACGGCTCTTCCTACGATACGGCCGCGCGCATCCGCAAAGGTCCGGCTCCTCTGAACCTGCAGGTTCCGGAGTATGAATTCACGTCCGACACTGTCGTCCAGATCGGCTGAGGTAAGAAATCATGAGCTTCCCTTGGGCAAACGAATACAAGCCTAGCCACCCCTTCATGCAATGGATGGACGAGAAGCTGCCGCTGCCTCGGCTCGTCTACAATGCGATCGGCTCCGGTTACCCCGTTCCGCGCAACATCAATTACTGGTGGAATTTCGGCATCCTCGCCCTGTTCTGCCTGGCGCTGCAGATCGTCACCGGCATCGTCCTGGCCATGCATTACGCGTCGAACGCGGCACTGGCCTTCGATTCGACAGAGCACATCATGCGCGACGTCAACTGGGGCTGGCTGATGCGCTATGCGCACGCCAACGGCGCCTCGGCCTTCTTCGTGGTGATCTATATCCACATCTTCCGCGGCTTCTTTTTCGGATCCTACAAGGCTCCGCGCGAAATGGTGTGGCTGCTGGGCGTTGTGATCTTCCTGCTGATGATGGCGACAGCCTTCATGGGCTATGTGCTGCCCTGGGGACAGATGAGCTTCTGGGG
>JAGREL010000410.1 GCA_020446575.1 Novosphingobium sp.
TCACGCTCGATTTCGCGCTGGGCCGGCTGACCGGCGTGATCGACAAGCTGCTGGTCTATCCCGAGCGAATGCAGAAGAATCTCGACCGGATGGGGGGCCTTGTCCATTCGCAGCGCGTGCTGCTGGCGTTGACCCAGGCGGGGATCACCCGCGAAGACGCCTACCGGCTGGTCCAGCGCAATGCGATGAGGGTCTGGGAATCGGACGGCGAGCTTTCCCTGCTCGAACTGCTCAAAGCCGATCCCGAGGTCTCGGCCGCGCTCTCGCCGACCGAACTCGAGGAGAAGTTCAACCTCGACTACCACTTCAAGCAGGTCGACCGAATCTTCGATCGCGTCTTCGGCAAGCAGTAACAGCGCCTTGCATCGGCACCCGCCAATGGCCTCGACGGAGCGTCGGTCTTTCCTTGCCAGCCATTCCCGCCTAGCATCGCGAGAGAATTGCAAGGGAGGCCAAGAGGTAGGTCATGCAGATCGTTCGCACCCTCGTCTGGATCGTCATCACCGCAATCCTTGTCGCGTTCATGGCGATGAACTGGGATCGCGCACCGGTGAACTTCTGGCCGCTGGAAGACAGCTACCTCCGTTTCGAATGGCCGGTCGGCATCATCGCACTGTTCTTCTTCCTGCTGGGGCTGGTTCCCATGTGGTTGCTGCACCGGGCAGGACGCTGGCGCCAGAACCGCAGGATCAGCGCACTGGAAAACAGCATACGCGTCGCAGCTTCGGCGGTGCCCCTCTCCAGCCCCTCGACGCCCGAATCCGACACCGAAACTGAAACCGCAAAACCGGAAGACACCACGAGCTGATATGAACCACAATCCCATCTTCCTTGCCCTGGACGTGCCCCACCTCGACGCCGCCGAAGACCTGGCCCGCAAGGTTTGCGACCACATCGGCGGGCTCAAGCTCGGCCTCGAATTCTTTTGTGCCCACGGGCATCACGGCGTCCACGAGATCGCCAAGATCGGATTGCCGATATTTCTTGACCTGAAGCTGCACGACATTCCCAACACCGTTGCCGCCGCCATGCAGGCAATACACGTTCTCGAACCCACTATCGTCACCGTCCATGCCTCGGGCGGCCGGGCGATGATGGAGGACGCCAAGGCCGCCGCCGGAGAGCACACCAAGGTTGTCGGCGTCACCGTGCTCACCAGTTTCGACGATTCCGACCTCAAGCCGATCGGTATTTCAGACAGTCCGCACGACCAGGCGCTGCGGCTGGCGGAACTTGCCCACGCTTCGGGCCTCGACGGAATCGTCTGCTCCGGACATGAAGTGGCCGCTGTGCACAAGCAATGGAAGGACGGTTTCTTCGTCGTACCGGGCCTGCGCCTGCCCAAGGGCAAGTCGGGCGACCAGAAGCGGATCGTTTCCCCGCGAGAGGCCCGGGATGCCGGTGCCAGCGTGCTGGTGATCGGTCGTCCGATCAGAAACGCGAAGGACCCGGTTGCCGCCGCCCGGGCGATCGAGGCGACGCTCTAGCGTCGTTCCCGGTTCAGCATCGGGAAACAACCGCTCGGCCAATTCGTTCATCAGATAAACGAAGGAGATTGCCGATGAAGCGCCTTTCCATTGTCCCGGCTCTTGCAGCCCTTTCGCTGAGCGCCCTGGCCGCGCCGCTGCCGGTGTTTGCGCAGAACGTCAGCTCCGGTCCGGTGGTAGCAGCCGGCAACACCATGCTGACAGTAAGCGCCGAAGGTCGTTCATCCCGAGAGCCCGACCTGGCGGTCTTCACCGCAGGCGTCGCGACCACCGGAAAGACGGCTGGCGAAGCGCTGAGCGAGAATTCGGCTGCAATGAATCGTGTGATCCAGGCCCTGAAGCGAGCCGGCATCGCCGAGCGCGACATCCAGACCAGC
>JAGREL010000059.1 GCA_020446575.1 Novosphingobium sp.
CGGATCGGGTCGATCGGCGGGTTGGTGACCTGAGCGAAATTCTGCTTGAAATAATCGTAGAGCAGGCGCGGCCGGTTCGACAGGACAGCGATCGGCGTGTCCGTGCCCATCGAGCCGATGGGATCGTCGCCGCTCTGCGCCATCGGTTCGAGGAACTTTGACGTGTCTTCCTGAGTGTAGCCGAAGGCCTGCTGGCGATCGAGCAGGCTGGTGGTCTCCACGGGAAGCTGCGCCAGTTCGGGCTCGACGGCGTCCAGGTCCTTGAGCATGTACTGTGCCTGGTCGAGCCACTTCTGATAAGGCTCTTCGTCCGCGAGCTGCGCCTTGATTTCCTCGTCCTCGATGATGCGGCCTTCCTCGAAGTCGATCAGCAGCATCTTGCCCGGCTGGAGCCGCCACTTGCGGACGATATTGTCTTCCTTGATCGGCAGCACGCCGCTTTCCGATGCCATCACCACCAGATCGTCGTCGGTCACGCAGAAGCGCGCGGGGCGCAGGCCATTGCGGTCCAGCGTCGCGCCGATCTGGCGACCGTCGGTAAAGGCGACCGCAGCCGGGCCGTCCCACGGCTCCATCAGCGCGGCGTGGAATTCGTAGAACGCGCGGCGCTTGGGATCCATCAGCGGATTGCCTGCCCACGCCTCGGGGATCAGCATCATCACCGCGTGGGCCATGCTGTAGCCACCGGCGAGCAGCAATTCGAAGGCGTTGTCGAGGCAGGCCGTGTCCGACTGGCCGTGTGGAATGAGCGGCCACATCTTGTCGAGATCGGCGCCGAGCAGGTCCGATTCCATCGTGCGGCGGCGCGCATTCATCCAGTTCACATTGCCCCGCACGGTGTTGATCTCACCGTTATGCGCAATGAAGCGATAGGGGTGCGCGAGCTTCCAGCTCGGGAAAGTATTGGTCGAGAAGCGTTGGTGGACCAGGCCGAGCGCGGACACGCAATCGGGGTCGCGCAGATCGTCGTAGAAGCTGCCGACCTGGGTGGCCAGTAGCAGCCCCTTGTAGACGACGGTCCGGCTGGAAAAGCTCGGCATGTACATTTCGGTAAGCCCGGGTAGCCCGTGCTTCTCTGCCTTGGCCGCGAGCGGGTTCTGGGTCTGCTTGCGGATCGCCAGGATCTTGCGTTCGAACGCATCCTGGTCTGCACAGTTGTCTCCGCGCTCGACAAAGCACTGGCGAATAACCGGCATCGACTTGATGACTGCGTGGCCAAGTCCGTCCAGCGTCGTCGGCACGTCGCGCCAGCCGATCAGCTTCTGGCCTTCCTTGGCAAGGAACTTCTCGAAGGTCTGGATAACGAAATCGCGGCTGGCTTCGTCCTGCGGAAGGAAGCACATGGCTACCGCATAGTTGCCGGGCGCGGGCAGGTTATGGCCTTCCGCTTCCGCCCACTTGCGGAACAGCCTGTCCGGCATCTGGATCAGGATGCCGGCGCCGTCGCCCATCAGCGGATCTGCGCCAACCGCCCCGCGATGATCGAGGTTCTTCAGGATTTCCAGTGCCTGGCCGACGATCGCATGGCTTTTTTCGCCCTTGATATGGGCAACGAAGCCCACACCGCAGGAATCATGTTCATTGCGTGCATCGTAAAGGCCCTGGGGTTCCGGAAATCCCATCGATAAATCCATCCTGTCATTTGCCAGCGTCCACGTTCAGCATTCGCGCCTGGGCGAGCGAATCATCTCGATGCCAGTGGCAGCGAGCAAACGTGAACTTTCCCCATGCCGACAGGAAGCGATTTTTGCAACCGCGAAGAGGCCCCGCAAGGGGGCTCTGACCGAAGAATCGCGCCGGAAACCGTGACTTAAGCTTGCCGAAAAAGCTCGCGCGGGTGCGTCAGGCGGCTCCGCTCATCCGTTGCAGCGTAGACAGTGCCGCGCGCAGAGCCCTTTCGGTTGCCTCGGGATCCTGGGAATTGGCGGACGCCGCCTTCACGGAATGGACCTGCTCGACTGGTGTGCCGGGAGCATCGAACAGGCGCTTGGCTGGTTTGGACTGCTCTTCGGTCCGGTCGCCGGGTAGCGACGCGGAGGGTGCAGCGGCCGCCTCGTCATGGGCAGGTTCTATGGCCGCAGCTTCGGGCTCATCGCCGCGGGCGGGAGGCTGTTCGTCCGGCTCGACGGTTTCGACCGGCAGAGGATCGTTTGGGGAAACCACGTTCCGACGGCGCTGCTCCATCGAAAGCGCCAGCCGCTCGAGCAGTTCGACATGCGACAACTCGTTCAGGTCGGCCGAAGCGATCCGTTCGGCCGCGGTATTCAGCGGCACCGGAACGTCATCCAGCTTTTCGGGCTGCCATTCGGCTTCCTGACCCGGCAATTCGTCGGCACCTGCCTCGCCGTCAATTGCTTCGGACGCAGTGCGGCGGTCTTGTTCAAGGGTCACGAAGGCGGGTGTTTCCGGCTCATCGGCCATCGCCTTCCTTTCGGCGGGAACATCGCCGGGGGAAGAGGTTTCCGCGCGTGCCTCTTCGAGCTGTTCGAGCCCGAACTCCGACACGTCGAGAACCGGCCGATCGCCGCCGGACGAAGGAGCGTGCTCGTCTGCATCGCTTCGAGCCATCTCCTGTTCGATCGCCAATGTGCGGCTGCGGATCCGCGAGAGACGAGGCGTCTCCTGCCTCTCGTTTTCCGGGTCGGCATCGAAGGCGGAGAGCGGAGCAGATTCGGCCTGTTCTTCCGCGCGGCCGGAGCCCGTCGACGCGCTGTGTTCGCGCTGCGAAGCGGTGGACCCGGAAGTGGCTATGCGGTGAGCCACGGTATGGCCGATCAGTCCGCCGATGCCGGCCGTTGCCAATGCGAGGAGAATTCTCGTCGTCATGGCCAGCGGGGGCGCAATGACAGGAGCGAGCATCCCGGATTCGACCAGCGAAGGTGCGGCGGCCATCGCGCCGAGACCGAAAAGCGCACCGAACCAGAGTGCCACTGTCACCGGAAACAGCGGGTGGCGGCTAATCGGCTGCTTCCTGCAGGCTTGCTCGGCCAATTCGAATACCCCGTTATCCATGCGACCGACTGAGGAATGTCCCCGGCTCAGGCGGCGGCATGCAGATTGCTACACGGCCCGACGCGTAACAGCGCTTGGTAAACGTCTTGATAACGTTCGACGTTACGCGCCCAGTCATGGCGGGTTTCGACGTGTTTGCGGCCGGCCGCACGGTAGTCTTCCCAACGGTCCTTGCGGTCCAGCAGCTCTGCCAGCGCGTCGGCGCAGGCGTTGGGGTCGTCGGCTGCGAAAAGCGTTCCGGTCACGCCGTCTTCGATCAGCTCGCGATGTCCCCCGACATCGGAGGCGGCGACCAGCTTGCCCTGGGCCATTGCCTCGAGCGGTTTTAGCGGCGTCACCAGATCGGTCAGGCGGCTTTTCTTGCGCGGATAGGCCATGATGTCGGCCAGGGCGTAATAGCGCTCTACTTGTTCGTGCGGAACGCGGCCGACGAAGCGGATCGCCGCCGCAGCCGCGGATTCTTCCGCTTGTCGCCTGAGCGAAGCCTCGCACGGCCCACCGCCGACCAGCAGCAGCCGGGCGTCGGGCTGCCGGCTGATCAGCATGGGCATCGCTGCGATCAGGTCGTCGAGCCCCTCATAGTCGTAGAAGCTTCCGATGAAGCCGATGATCGGCCCATCGCCAAGGTCGAGTTCGGCTGCGAGCGCGGGGTCCCGCGCAAGCGGGCTTCCGAACAGTGCGAGGTCGACGCCATTGGGCATGACCGTGATCCGGGATGCATCATATCCTCGCGCGATCAGGTCCCGGCGCAAGCCGTCGCAGATCGTGACGACGGCATCCGCTTCGCCGACGACATGGCTTTCGAGCGTTCGGGTCAGCCTGTACTTCAGCGAGCCTTCGCGGCCCTTGCCATTGCCGACCGACGCGTCTTCCCAGAAGGCCCGGATTTCGTAGACCAGCGGCAGGTTGCGCCGTTTCGCGACCCTGAGCGCCGCTTCGCCGCATAATGCAGGCGAATGGGCGTGGAGGATGTCGGGCTGCCATTCGTCGCACAACGCTTCGATCGCTTCGGCCAGCTTTCCCACTTCACGCCATTCGCGCAAGCCTGCCGGACCGCTTGTCCCGCCCAAAGTGCGGTGGAAGACCAGCCCGTCGATTTCTTCCGGATCCGGCCCTTGTGCCGTGTGTCTCAGGCCGGTGATCCCGCGAACCTCGATGCCGGAGGCCTGCTGGGCCTTCAGGATTGCGCGCGTGCGAAAGGTGTAGCCGCTCTGCAGCGGCAATGAATGGTCAAGGACATGCAGAACCCGCGTCATGGCCCGAGTGCCTAGGGCAACAAGGCTTAACGTGCCGTCAACCGGAGGCTGATAATCGCTGGTCATGGTCGACTATTTCGCTCTGGCCGTTTCCCATGGCCTGCTGGCGCTCGCCGTCTGGCGGTTGGCGCAGCGTGCCGATCTCGACCGCGATCCTGTCCCTGACGAAAAGGCCGACGGATCGGCGAAGGCCTCCCGCCGTGCTTGACCTCGCGCTTTTCGGATTTCTCGCGGCCTTCTTCGCGATCGGCCTGCGGCGCCCGTTCATCTGGGTGCTCGCCTACATGTATATCGACATCGTCGCGCCGCAGAAGATTTCCTGGTTCCTGCTGGCCTCCGTTCCGATCTCGCTGATCGGCTTCCTTGCGGCATTCGGCGGCTGGCTGGTGGCGGACAACAAGGAAGGCACGCGCTTCACTTTCCGCCAGGTGCTGATGCTTATCCTGCTCGCCTATTGCGGCTATACGACCATGGTGGCCGACTTCCCCGTTGCCGCGGAAGCGAAATGGTCGTGGGTATGGAAGTCGCTGGTATTCGCGATTTTCCTGCCGCTCACTTTGCGCACGCGGTTGCGCATCGAGGCTGCGGCGCTGGTGATGGTGCTGTCGGCGGCCGCAATCATCATCGCCGGCGGCATCAAGACGGCATTTTCGGGCGGCGGCTATGGCTCGCTCTATTTCTTCGTCAACGACAATACAGGGCTCTACGAAGGCAGCACGCTGTCGATGGCTGCTGTCGCGATCATCCCGCTGATCATCTGGCTGGCTCGTTTCGGCACGGTCTTTCCTCCCGACTGGCGGGTCAAGCTGTTCGCTGCGGCGCTCGTCTTTTCCTGCCTGCTGGTCCCGGTCGGAACCCAGACCCGCACCGGCCTGCTTTGCGTGGGCGTGCTCGCGGTGATTTCGCTGCGCGCGGCCAAGCAGCGCTTTCTCTATCTCGGTCTCATGGCAGCGGCCGGCCTGCTCGCCCTGCCTTTCCTGCCCGACAGCTACACGCAGCGGATGAGCACGATCGAGAACCACGAGGCTGACGAATCCGCTTCCACCCGGATCGCGGTGTGGAAGTGGACGCTGGACTACGTGCGGGACAACCCGATGGGCGGTGGCTTCGATTCCTTCCTCGGCAACAAGATCAGCTATAACACGAGGAAGGTTGAAACGACCGGGAACACCTCCGAAGTCGAATTGGACAAGGTAGAGGATCAGGGCCGCGCGTTCCATTCCGCCTATTTCGAAGTGCTGGGCGAACAGGGCTGGCCCGGGCTGTTCCTGTGGCTGCTGCTCCAGGCGCTGGGGCTGATCCAGCTTGAAGTCGTGCGCCGACGCCTGCGCGGTAGCGACGATCCGCTGGACCGGTCCAACTGTGCGCTGGCCAACGCCTTGCAGCAGGGCCATGTCGTCTATCTGGTTGGCGCGCTTTTCGTCGGCGTTGCCTATCAGCCGTTCATCTACATGCTGATCGCCCTGCAGATCGCTTTGGTGCAGCAGGTCAAGCGCTTGCACCAGCCGAAGTTGCCGGTCCGCCGGGCGCCGATGCAGCGCAAGATGAATCCGGTCGGCGTGGGCGAAGCGGGATGAGTTCGGAAGCAACAGGTGGCAGCCCCGGCCGCGAACATTTCAGGGCACTGACCGGGATTCGCGGCATCGCTGCCTGGATGGTGGTTCTCTACCACATCCGCTTCTCGCTCGATGCGCTGGTGCCAGCCGGCATGATCGCAGCGCTGGGCAAGGGCTATCTCGCGGTAGACCTGTTCTTCATCCTGTCCGGTTTCGTGCTGTGGTATAATTACGCCGATCGTTTGCGCGGTGGAGGGCTGGGCGACGTAGTCCAGTTCATGTGGCGCCGCGTCGCCCGCATCTGGCCGCTGCATCTCTTCATCCTGGCCACCTTTGTCGTCTTCGCGCTGCTGCTCCTACTGACGGGCCGCAGCACGGCGGATTACCCGTTCGGCGAACTGCCGCTGCATGTGTTCCTGATCCAGAACTGGGGGTTCACCGGCGAACTAGCCTGGAACCACCCCGCATGGTCGATCAGCACCGAACTCGCCGCCTATCTGCTGTTCCCTCTGATCGTGTGCGCCGCAAGGTGGGAGCGGCTTGGAGTGCCTGTGCTGGTTTGCGCTGCCGTTGCCTTGCTGGCCGCGATCCATCTGGTCTTCGCGTCCAGCGGTTCGGGCAATCTCGGCCATGATATTCCCCGGCTGGGGCTTTGGCGCTGCCTTGCGGAGTTCGCACTCGGCAACATCGCCTGCATGCTGTGGCGCGTGTGGCGAGCGTGGCGGTATGGGGCCGCAATCGCCGCTATGGTCTGCGCGGTATCGCTCGCTGCGGGCCTTGCCTTTTCGCTGCCCGAGACGCTGTTCGTTCCCACGGTTTTCTTCGCCGGCATTCTGGCGCTGGCGCTTGACCGCGGCGTCGTGGCGCGCCTGCTCGGCACAAGGTCGATCCACTATCTCGGCGAAATCAGCTACTCGACCTACCTCGTCCATTATCTGCTGTTCATTGTGTTCAAGCTGCTGTTCCTCGATGCGTCGCTGCAGCTCGGCTGGGCGGGGCTTGCCGGTTTCCTCCTTCTGGCGCTGGCGGCATCCGTCCTGCTTTATCATGGTGTCGAGAAACCGGCTCAGGGCTGGATGAACCGGCATCGTCCGAACGGCCCACTCGCGCCCAAGCCGGTGCCTGCCGAATAGGCGGCGCGCGTTGCGCCGCAACCTTGCTTGGTCCATGGAAGGTTCCACGTTTTTCAAGGAGGAACCTTCATGAAGTTGCAGGATCTGCAGGCAAAGGTCGGCGAAAGTCTCGGCACCTCGGACTGGTTTGAGATGGACCAGGGCCGCATTGACCAGTTCGCCGATGCGACCGAGGATCATCAGTTCATTCACGTCGATCCGGAAAAGGCCAAGGCCACGCCTTTCGGGCAGACGATCGCGCACGGCTTCCTGACGATCTCGATGCTGGCTCCCATGATGCAGAGCGCGTTCGAGCAGCTCGCCGTGCAGATGTCGGTCAATTATGGCTTCGACAAGGTGCGCTTCCTCAGCCCGGTCAAGTCCGGCAAGCGTATTCGCGGACATTTCAAGCTCCTCGAACTGGTCGAAAAGCGGCCGGGCCAGTGGCAGCAGAAAGTGGAAGTCTCGATCGAGATCGAAGGCGAGGACAAGCCTGCGCTGCTTGCCGAGTGGATCTTCCAGCACTTCGTCTGATCCGCGACCGTTCGGAAGGAACCCGCCATGCGCGATGCCGTTATTGTTGCCGCTGCCCGCACACCGATCGGCCGGGCCTATCGCGGGGCTTTCAATGGCACGCCGGGGCCGACGCTCGGTGCATTGTCGATCGCTGCGGCAGTCGAGCGCGCCGGGCTCGAGGGCGGCGAAGTCGACGACGTGCTGTGGGGGTCGGCTCTTCAGCAAGGCGGACAAGCCCCCAATATCGGACGGCTTGCCGCACTGCGCGCGGGGCTTCCCGTCACGGTTCCCGCGATGACGCTCGATCGGCAATGCTCCTCTGGCCTGATGACGATTGCCACCGCGTCGCGGCAGGTGGTGATGGACCGCATGGACGTGGTCGTCGCCGGCGGTCAGGAATCGATCAGCACGGTGCAGACCAAGGATCTGCGCGTCGAGTTCGATATGAGCCTCGTGGCGATGCATAACGCGGCCTACATGCCGATGCTGCAGACCGCCGAG
>JAGREL010000411.1 GCA_020446575.1 Novosphingobium sp.
GGCCCGCGAATCTGCAGCTCGCCCGCTTCGCCCGGCGGGAGTTCCTTGCCGGTCTCGGGATCGACAACACGCCGTTCATAGCCGTTGATGGCAATGCCGAAGCCCTCCTCCTTGCCATCCGGCACAGGGATGTTCAGCGGCCACGCGCTGTGGGCGGAGAAACTTTCCGTCATGCCGTACATAGGGATCCTGGGCGGCAGCGGATTGCCGCTTGAATCGCGAAAGCCGCTCAGTTCGGGAATCGCCGCAAGATCGATTCCCCGCTCCCGCGCCGCCGCGATCAGCTTCGGTTGCTTGTCGCCCCAGGCGTTGACCCGGTTGACCCCGAACCGCGCGATCGCATCGAGCGCGTCGTCGATCTCCGGCGAACGGGGATAGACCAGCGTTCCACCGACGCTGAGCACCTGCATCATCGTCGACAGACCGGCGAGCCAGAACGAAGGCAACAAGCACATCATCCGGGCATCGCCTGTCATGACGAAATTTCGCGCAAGCTCGGGAGAATGGCGCGCGATGGCCCACTGGCGGTGCACCACCGCCTTGGGCCGCGCAGTGCTGCCCGAAGTGTAGACGATGATCGCATCGTCGGCCGGTGTCACCTCGCGTTCCGCTTCCGCCAGCAAGGCATCGCCGGGCGCATCCGGCGCATCGGCCTTGGCAAGCAGCTCGCCAACCGGACGCTCCCAGGCCAGCTCCCCGGCATCGTCCAGCCATACCGAACGCAGACAGGGCGTTTCGGCAAGGCGCAAAGCCCCGGCCCGGCTTTCCGACAGGCCGGGCAGAGCCGCTTCCAGCGTGGCGGCATAGTCGTGGCCAAGGAACCGGCGCGCGCCGAGGAGCAGCTGGCAATCGCTGTTGCGCAGGATATGGGCCAGTTCGGGCGGAGTGCACAAGGTGCTGACCGTGGTGAGCAAAGCACCGATCCGCAGAGCGGCGAGGAAGCTCGTTACCCAGAAGATGCCGTCTGGGGCGAGCAGGGCAATGCGCGTGCCCTTCCCTGCGCCGGCGGCAAGCAACGCACGGGCCATGCGGCCGCTGCGCCGGTTGAGTTCATCGTAGCTGACCGTCTCGTCGAAAGTGACGACCGCATCGTGCGGCCCGCGCGCGGCGGCGATGGACGCGAACAGGTCGGGAAGCGTCGACGGCGGCTCGGCCTCGGCCAAAGTAGATCCTCCCCGGCATCCGCGCAGCCAGACACCGCGCCGCTTCAATGCCGGGGCAATCTCATCACCGTTGCGTCCGTCCCGTCAACAGGCAGCGCCTGCCGTGTATCGGCGCCGGCCTATTCGAAAGCGACTTCGAGGACTTTCTCGCCTTGCTCGGTCGGTTCGAAGGAACCGAGGCCGTAATCGCCCTTGATCGTCGTGCGCTGAACCTTGCGCTCCTGATCCGCGGGGTGGCCCGAGACGGCATGCAGCATGCGGCAATTGTCCCAGATCGCCATGTCGGTCGGTCGCCACTTGTGCCAATAGGACTGGCTCTTGGCGACACGATTGATCGTCTGGCAGACGTCCTCGAGAAGCGCGTCGCCCTCCTTGTTTTCCATTCCGTAGATGCCTTCGGCCATCCAGGGCGACACATGCAGGCACCGTTCGCCGGAGGGCAGAGTCCAGATCGCCGGGTGCAGCGCGCGCGGCTGGTCGCGCGAGGCTTCGTACATTTCGCGTGCGCCGGGCTTTTCGCTGATTTCCCTGAAACCGTCCGGCAATCCGAAGCGCATTTCGCTCATCAGGGTGTTGAGCGTGTAAATGATCTGCTTGCCTTCAAGCTCTTCGAGCAGGTCCTTGGGAAAGGCCTTGTAGAGAGCGACCCCGTCACAGAAACCGGTCAGCCCGCCATCCTTGGAGATCTTGATCGGGCGCAGCACGCCGGCGCGGTTGAGTTCGCCGTTGTAGGCATGGTCCATGTGCCAGGGCAGCCAATGCGCCACCTGCTTGCCTCCGAATTCGACAATGCCGGTGTCTTCCGGATTGTGGGCGATCTCGACGACGCCCGGCTTGCCTTCGCGGTCGACCCGCGCAACCGAATAGACCGGGTGCTCCTTGAGCGGCCCGAAAATATCGCTGAGCGCCACCTGCATGTCGCTGGACGGTTCCACGCCCTCGAACAGGATCATGCCGTGCTTGTAGAACAGCTCGTTGACTTGCCGTCGGATCGCGGGATCCTTGGTCTGCTCCTTCGTCATTCCGCGGATGATCACGCCGAACGGCAGATCCTCGCGAAGCGGTTTTACATCCTTCAATACCATTGTTTGTCTCCCAACATTGTTCACAAATGCCCGCTTTTTCGCGTGACTGTCCTTGACGGTCGTCAATCTTGCCCGGGCCGATCAGAGCCACGCATCATCGAAGGGGAGAGCGCCGGTAACGAAACGCACCAAGCGCATTGCTCGCAGCTGGCGAAGGGTGATAGCCTCCCGTGGGCGCAACGCTGCGCTGGGAGACATGCGATGCTTGATGACAGCAGGGCCTGCGAGAGTCAGGTCGCGGCCAATTCAGGGCTGATGGTCGACCGCATCATGTGGGCTCAGGACCATTCCCACGGCGAAGGCACGTTCGGCTGATCCGGGGCGATACCGCGACGAGCCTTTACGGACTGGATTGAGGGGCAAGAGTGAACGGCATGAGTGAATATCGCTTCGACGGACGTACGGCCATTGTTACCGGCTCGGGCGGCAACCCCAGCCTGGGCAGGGCCCACGCCATGCTGCTCGCGTCTCGCGGCGCCAATGTCGTCGTCAACGACATCGGCAGCGATCCTGAAATGCGCCACTATCCGGGAACCGCGTCGGCCGAGGCGGTCGCCGAGGAAATCCGCGCCGCCGGCGGCAGCGCTGTCGCGGACACGCATTCCGTGGCCAACGTCGAAGGCGCGCAGGCCATCGTGCAGACCGCGCTCGATGCCTTCGACGGTATCGACATCCTCATTAACAATGCCGCCATATCGGTCGGCGCGCCGTTCGACGTGATGACACCTCACGATTTCCAGCGGCATATTGACATCAACCTGATGGGCGCCGTGTGGACCGCCCGCGCCGCCTGGCCGCACATGAAGCGGCAAGGCTATGGCCGTATCGTCAATACGACGTCGAGTTCGATGATGGGGTTTGCCGAACATGCCGCCTATGGCGCAAGCAAGGGCGGTCTATGGTCCCTGACACGGGTGCTCGCTGCCGAAGGCGCCGCGCATGGAATCAAGGTGAACGCCGTAAGCCCCGGCGCATTCACGCGACTGGTGGTGTCCACGCTGGAAGACGATTCGCCGCTGCTGCTGCATTCGAAGGAAAATCTGCCGCCGGAACTGGCCTCGCCGGCATTTGCCTATCTGTGCCATGAGGATTGCCCGGTCAGCGGCGAATGCATCGATTCGGTTGGCGGAGAGGTCCAGCGCACCTACATTTCCCGCACCAGGGGTTTCGCCGACCGCGCGGTGACAATCGAAATGGTGGCACAGCGCTGGAACGAGGTGATGAGCGAGGCCGATGCGGAGGTCGTCGGGACCGGTGGCATGGACACCTCGGGATGGAAAATCCGCCCGTATGAAGGGGTTGAGTGAATGGCCACGGTGACGACAAGCGACGTGATGGAACTGAAAGGCGGCGAGACGCGCCTCGATCCCATCATCCGCAACAATCCCTTCCCCTTCTACCGCGCGCTTCGCGACAAGGATCCGGTCTATCACGATCCGGGAATCGATGTGTATCTCGTCACGCGGTACGAGGATGCCGTCCGCGTGCTGCATGACGACGTGACCTTCTCGCTCGAACACGGCTATCAGGACCGCTACGCCAACGGCCATCTCGAGGAATTCGCCGCGATCATGGAACGCGACGGCGGCGGTTTCATCCGCGACCTGACGCTTGATCCGCCAGCCCATACGCGCCTGCGCCGCCTGACCGAGAAGGCCTTCACCGCGCACCGTGTGAAGGACCTGGAACCGCGTATCCGCCAGATCGTCGTCGACCTCATCGAACGCGTCGCCGATTGCGGGGAATGCGACGGCGTCGCCGATTTCGGCGGCCCGCTGACAGCCCAGTTCATCTGCGAACAGCTTGGTTTCGACTGGAGCGAGGTCGGCACCGAGCAAGTCGCGATCTGGACCAAGGCCGTGCTCGACCAAATCGGCCGCATGCAGACGCGCGAGCAGATGCTGGAAAACGCGCAGGTCATGTGCGGCCTGCAGAACTTCATCCGCCGTTATATCGATGCGCGCGAAAAGGAACCGCGCGAGGACA
>JAGREL010000060.1 GCA_020446575.1 Novosphingobium sp.
CCTCGATGGAGACGGTGAAGGCGGTTTCGTGCCTGGTTCCGTTTTTCCGGCTCATCGGCTCCAGGCCCAGCTGCTCGCAGCGGTCTTTGGTAAGCGACAGGCAGATCAGCCCGCGGCCATGCGTCGCCATGAAATTGATTGCAGCGGGTGTCGCCATCTGGGCCGGGATCACGAGATCGCCTTCGTTTTCGCGGTCCTCGTCATCGACCAGCACGAACATGCGGCCGTTGCGCGCCTCGTCGATGATTTCCTCGATGGGGACGACGATGGGCCGGTCGTCGTTCGAGAGCAGGAAGCGTTCCAGCTTGCCGAGCGTTTCGGCGGTGGGATTCCACCCCGGCTCAGTGCAGTCGCGCAGCGTGTTGGCATGCAGACCGGCTGCGCGGGCAAGCCCGGCCTTGGTCATGGAGCCCTCGGTGACGAGCTCGCGGACTTGGAGAATCAAATGTTCGGACATAGGATGTCGAGTATCACACTGTAATGTGATTTCAAGTCCGGCCGATCACATCGTACCTAGATGCCCTTGAACGAGGGTTTGCGTTTTTCCAGGAAGGCATCGACCGCTTCGGCGTGGTCGCCGGTGGTATGCGCGGCCGCCTGCATCGGTGCCGCCATCTCGAGAATGCTCGATAGGTCCGCGCGCCGGCCCTCCCACAGCAGCCGCTTGGTCATGCGCACGGCGTCGGTCGGGTTGGCGGCGATCCGGCGGGCCAGGGCATGCGCGGCGTCCATCAACTCTGCATCGGGCACCACTTGCGAGACGAGGCCGCAGGCCAGGGCTTCGGCGGCATCGATCGGGTCGCCGGTCAGCGCCATTTCCGCCGCTTTCGACCAGCCCACCACCCGGGGCAGCAGCCACGCGCCGCCATCGCCCGCGATCAGCCCGAGCTTGACGAAGCTTTCGGCGAAGATCGCGCTTTGCGAGGCAATGCGCAGGTCGCACATGCAGGCAAGGTCGCAGCCGGCGCCCATCGCCGCGCCGTTCACTGCCGCGATCACCGGCACTTCCAGCGCGGCAAAGGCCAGCGGCAGGCGCTGGATGCCGCGCTTGTAATTGCGGCGGGTGACGGCAGGCGCACCGGCATTGAGGCTGGTGCTGCCCGGCTTCATTTCGCGGATATTGCCGCCGGACGAGAAGCCCTTGCCGGCGCCGGTAAGGATGGCGACGCGGGCGGAGGAATCGCTTTCGAGCCGTTCGAGCGCGGAAAGCAGCGCATCGATCATTTCCATGTCGGAAATCGGATTGCGCAGCTCCGGCCGGTTGAGTGTCAGCGTGACGATTCCATCTTCATCGGCTTCGTAAAGTAATGCCTCGCTCAATGTTCAGGCTCCCTTCCGCTGCGGCTGGTGTCATCTCGGGACCTCGCCGCGGGAAAATTGCGGCAGGGTTCGTCCGCATGGCAATGTAGGCCGCCAGCGCGAGAGCTGCTGCTACACCGGAGACCGGTCCAAGGCCAAGGCCTTTCGACCAAAACATCAAGGGCATGTGAACCGCATATAGGGGAAAGGAAATCGCACCGAGCCAGCGTCCGAGGCAATGATTGCCGCGATAGGTCAAGCCGCCGGCGATCAGGAACGGGCTTGCCAGAAGGACGAATCCCAAGTCGAAGAACCATGTCTCGACTGATAATGACCGCACGAGCAACGCGATGACCGGAATGGTCGCGAAGGCCAGGAAAGGCGGCACTCTTACCGGAGGCTTGTCTTTCCACACTCGCCACAGCAGGATTCCCGCGCTGTAGCCGAAGAGCGCGCGCAATATGCCAGCGAGGAAACTGTTCTCGCCTGCTCCGGCATTCAGCGTATCAAAGGCCAGGCAGATCCAGATCAGTGCCGGAACAAGTAATGCCGCGAAAACCGCAAGAGCCGCATTCCGCAAGCGCCAGAGCCAGACGCCATGGGCGAGGTTGGCGGTCAGTTCCGCGAAGATCGACCAGGCGGCGCCATTTACCGGTAAGATCGCGCCGCCGGTCATGAATACAGGCAGGAGCAGCAGGTTCGCTACGGCGATGACCGCGAATGGGCCGGGATTGCCCAGCTCTAGCGCCAGCATTGGCGCGCCAATCAGCGTCCCTATCGCCATGACGGGCCACAGGCGCCGATAGCGAGCCACCATGAAACGCCGGACGGTATAGCCTCCGGCAAGTCGGGGCTCGTAGGTCCGGGCCATGACATAGCCGCTCAGCATGAAGAAGAAGTCGACCGCGACATATCCCTTGCCGACGATCTGGTGGTCTGCGGAACTCAGCAGCAGGAAATGGTAGTACATTACCCACAGCGCGGCGATGCCGCGCAGCGCATCAAGTCCCGCCAGCCGGCTGGTCGATGGCCGTTCGCAGGGTCGCGCTGGCATTGGTTTCGTACCCGGCTCCATTGGTGGCTTTTAGACAACATCGCCCTACCCGCTGGTTAACCTTGGCGCTTGACATTGCCTTCGCGCGAGCCTTGCACTTCTTTCGGGAACTGGCTGCGAGAGGTAGGAATTGTGGGGAAATCCTCAGAAAATTCGGGCTTGGCGATCGTAACGGGAGCAGCGGGCGGGATGGGCTCGCACTGCGCGAGATTGCTGGTGGAAGACGGCTGGCTCGATCTGTTGCTGTGCGACATCAACGAGGCGGGGCTGGAGAAGGTCGCGGCTCCGCTGCGGGACAAGGGAGCCAAGGTCGACCTGCTCGCCGGAGAGATCACCGATCCCGCCTTCACTGGTCGCCTGCTTGCAGCCATCGGTCAGCGGGAAATCGGCGCCGTCATCCACACCGCGGGCATCGCGCCGCAGATGGGTGAGAAGGACCGCATCCTTGCCATCAATCTCGATGGGACGATCGCGTTGGTCGATGCCATCCGGCCGCGCATGGCCAAGGGATCCTGCGCGCTGCTCTATGCCTCCACGGCGGGGCACATGCCGGTGACGCCGGAGCTTGAAGCACTGTTCGAGAAACCCGTGCCGGCGGGCGGCACGGCAGAGCTAGTCGACAAGGTGCCCGATTCGATGGCTGCCTACCTGCTGTCCAAGCGCGGCGTGAGAGCGCTGGTCCGCCGCGAGGCGAAGAGCTTCGGGGAGCGTGGCGCACGGCTCGTTTCGATTTCGCCGGGGCTGGTCGATACGGTGATGACGCAGGGGCCGGTCAACGAAAATACGCAGTACATGCTCGATGTCGCCGCGATCCAGCGCAAGGGGCGGCCCGAGGAACTGGCCGCGGTCTCGGTTTTCCTGGTTTCGCCGAAAGCCAGTTTCATCACCGGGGCCGACCTCATCGTCGACGGCGGGGAAACGGCCGGGATGGAGCAGGCCGGATTGGGAATGCTCTGAAGGCACCGCTGGCAAGGCGGGCGCCCCCGTTTCGGGATGCGCTGGCCTTGCCCGGCAATGTTGATCGAAATGCGCTTGTCAGGCGTCCTGCTGCGCGTTGGCCATCATCATGCTCATATCGACCTGGCCGGTGACCACACCGCCCATGAAGCCGCCATCGACGGGTAGCACGACACCGTTCACGACCGCCGCGGCATCGCTGTTCAGCAGCACCAGCGGGCCGGCCTGCTCTTCTGGCGTCGTGTAACGGCCGAGCGGCTCGGCCGCGGCATCGACGACGCCCTTGCCAGCCGTTTCATGGAAGTGCTTCATCATCGGCGTCTGGGTCGGCGAGGGCATCGTGCAGTTGAAACGGATACCCTGCTTGATCATCCGTGCGCCCATGAACATGGTCCACACGTTCATCGACTCCTTGGAGAAGGCATAACCTTCGGCGACCTGATCCATATGCGCTTCGCACCAGTCGACGCCGGCCTGGAAACCCTGGGTCATCAGCAGTTCCATGTGGACCGGAATGCGCTGGCTCCAGCCCATGCCGGCGGTCGAGGAGATAGAGGCGACCGCGCCCTTGCCCTGCATCATTGGCAGGATCAGCTCGGTGAGGTGCCTCATGCCCAGGACGTTGACTTTCATCAGGTCCATCGCCGGGAAGACGGCGGAGGGAAGGCCGGCGCAGTGGAACAGGCAGTCGATCTTGCCGCTAAGGCCGGCAACACCGGCTTCGATCGATGCCGGATCGCGTAGGTCGACATTGGTGAACGACGCCAGCGGCAGCGTGCAGTCCTTGTAATCCAGCCCGTGCACCTCGGCGCCGAGGTCGAGCAGAATCCTCGCGGCGGCTTCGCCCATGCCCGAAAAGCAACCCGTGATGACCACGCGCTTGCCCTTGTATCCCAGAATATCGCTCATTGGCTCGTCCTTCCTTGTAGAATCGGCTGTCCGGCCGGGGCGCCGCGCCGTCTCCGGCCCGACTGGTAAGCAGGAGTGCGCATCGCCTTCAACCGGGCCATTTCCTGATCGCTCCGGCGATGCGAACCTTGTCTAGAGCTGGGGCATGGGCGCGGCCTTGCTCTCCTTGCGCTTGCCGAGCGCCTCGCGTGCCCGGGCGCGCAGATAGGCGTGCAGCTGGCGGATCTCGTCGTCGCTCAGCATGTCGAACTTGGGCATGCCCTGTTCCAGCAGGGCGCCGCTGGTGACGACCTGTTTGAAATCCTCCAGTTTCAGGGCGAGCTGCGATTCCCGCAGGTCCGGCCCCGGCGTGCCGGGCGAATAGAAGCCGACGCCGTGGCACGCGGCGCAGCGCACGGAAAGCGCGCGGCCTGCCGCGATATCGGCTTCGTCGAGCACGAGTTCGGGATCGTCCACCGCGTGGATCTTCATGTCGGGCGGAACGGCTTCAGGCAGCTTTTTCTTGCCGTCGATTGCAAAGGTCAGCAGCCGGCGCGGCTGGACGCCGTATTTGTAGCCGATGTCCATGAACTTGCCGAAGGCAGCGGTGGTGCCGCCGTAGCCGACAAGGATCGAGACATACTGCTTGCCGCCGACGCTGTAGCTGATCGGCGCGCCGATGATGCCGAGCCCGGCGTCGAAGCGCCACAGCCGCTCGCCGGTCTTGCCGTCATAGGCGTCGAAATGGCCCTCGGCCGTGCCCTGGAACACGAGGCCGCCCGCAGTCGTCAGAGTGCCGCCATTCCAGAGATTGTCGTGCTGGATGCGCCACGCCTCCTTCTGGGCGATGGGATCCCAGGCGACGAGCTGTCCCTTGCCGTCGCCCGGCTTCTTGATGATCGCTTCGGTCGTCAGGCCCATGACGTTGAAGGCCTGATCGGATTCCTTCACTTCGCGAGCGAAGCGGCCGCCGATCTGCTGGATCGGGATGTAGACCAGGCCCAGCTTGGGATTGTAGCTCATCGGCTGCCAGTTGTGCCCGCCGATGGTGCCCGGCCAGATTTCGGTTTCACCCGTTTCGTAGCGGATGTTGGGCTCTTCGATCGGGCGGCCGGTCTTGAGATCGATGTCCTTGGCCCAGGTGATGATCGTGGTCTTGCCGGCCGAGATGACTTTGCCGTCCTCGCGGTCGATCACATAGAAGAAGCCGTTGGTCGGCGCGTGCATGATCACCTTGCGCGGCTTGCCGTCGATGTCGAGCGTGGCGGTCACGATGTTCGGCGTGGCCTTGTAGTCCCAGGCGTCGCGCGGGTTTTCCTGATAGTGCCAGATGTATTCGCCGGTATCGGCGTCAAGCGCGACGATGCCCGAGGCATAGAGGTTGTCGCCACCGCCGGGGCTGCGCAATTCCGGGTCGTAGGGCCCGGCATTGCCCGCGCCGATATAGACGCGGTTCATTTCCGGATCGAAGGTAATGCCGTTCCACGCAGTGCCGCCGCCGCCGGTGGTCTTCCAGAAATCCTCAGACCAGGTCTTGGCCGCGGCTTCCATCGCCGGATTGCCCTTGTTCTGCTCGGGCGAGCCGGGAACGGTGTAGAATCGCCAGAGCTGCGTGCCGGTCTTGGCATCGAAGGCGGTGACGAAGCCGCGCGCGCCGAAATCGGCGCCGCCGTTGCCGATGATGACCTTGCCGTTCATCGTGCGCGGCGCGCCGGTGCAGATGTTGAAGGATTCGGCGGGCGTCGTCTGCGTCACCCACAGCTCTTCGCCAGTCTTCGCGTCAAGCGCGATCAGCCTGCAGTCGAGCGCCGCGACGAATACCTTGCCGTCCTCATAGGCGACGCCGCGATTGGCGCCGAACGAGAAGAACATCTTTTGCGGATTGTGCTTCCAGGTTTCCGGATCGTATTTCCACAGCAGCTTCCCCGTGGCCCCGTCGACTGCATAGACGGCGGCATAGCTGCCGGGGAAATAGAGCGTGCCGCCCACCGCGAGCGGTGCGGCTTCCAGCGTGACCTCGCCGGGAAGATCGAGCGACCAGGCAAGGCCCAGCTTGCCGGCGTTTCGGGTGTCGATCTGGTCGAGCCGGCTGTAGCTCGCCTCGTCGAAACCGCCGCCTACAGCTGCCCAGTCGGCTTCGGTGCCGACGCCTTCCTCCGGCTGCCCGGTCCCGCCTCGGGAGCAGCCCGTCATTGTCAGCACGGCGGCCACGGCGGCCAGGGCAGGCAGGATAGTCCGGCGCATTGCATCTTCTCCCTTTGTTTGCGCAATCTCTATCGTGATTTTTGAGCCTCTGTAAATCGCAACTGCCCGGCGGTCGCATGCAAATCCGGCGGATTGAACGCTTGACCGCCGTCCGGGACTGGCTTTCTAATGCAGAGGAAGCTGGCAGAGTCCGGCCATATCGGGAGAGCGACAATGACGCCCAACGAGAACGAGCGGCTTACTCGCGTTACCGGCGAAGCGCCGATGGGCCGCCTGATGCGCGAGAATTACTGGCTGCCCTTTGCCCGTTGCGAGGCGCTGGAGCCCGGCGGAGCACCGATGAAGGTCCGCCTGCTGGGAAGCGACCTCGTGGCTTTCAGAGGGAAGGACGGCACGCTTGGACTGGTGGATGAACGTTGCCCGCACCGGCTGGCCTCGCTGGCACTCGCCCGGGTCGAGGACTGCTCGCTGCGCTGCATCTATCACGGCTGGCGGATCGACCATACCGGCAAGGTCGCGGAAGTTCCTTCGGAAGGCGAACGCTCGGCGCAATTTGCGGCGCGGATCAGGACGAAGCGCTATCACGTCGCAGAGGGCGGGGGGCTGGTCTGGGCCTATCTCGGCGAGGGGGAGCCGCCGCGGTTGCCGCCGCTGCCGTTCATGGACGTTCCCGCCGAAGGCCGGTGGTGGAGCCGCATGGTGGTTCGGTGCAACTGGCTCCAGGGCTTCGAGGGCGCGCTCGATTCGGTGCATCTCAACTGGCTGCACCAGGGCTGGGAGGAATCCCGGGACGACAGCGTGATCGTCCAGGAAGCGCCGGTCTACGAGATCGAGCAGACCGGCTACGGCCTGCGCACCGCGGCGATCCGCAAGCGCGGGGGTGACGGGCTCCATTTCCGGGTCGCCGAGTTCATCGCGCCGTTCTTCGCGTTTTCGGCGAGCCGCCAGCCGGTCATCCCGACCGACTGCTCCTGCTTCATCTCGGTGCCGATCGACGATGAAAACCACATGCTTTTCTTCGGTTTCTGGGACGAGACCGGCAAGCTGTCGGACATCTCGAAATTCTTCTCCGGTCTCGATCCCGACAACCTCGTGACCGAGGAGTTCGACCGTGCGAACAACTGGGGGCAGGACCGGGAAGCCATGGCGATGGGCCATTTCAGCGGCTTCACCAGGAGCGTGCTGCACGAGGATGTCGGCGTGCAGATGAGCATGGGGCCGATCGTCGACCGCAGCCGGGAACAGCTTTGCGGCACCGATCTCGCCATCGTGCGCATGCGCGATTACCTGCTTGACCAGCTCGCCCGGCAGGACGGCGGCGAACCGATCGACGGTCCCATGCAAGCCTATGCGCAAGGCGGCTTCCTGCCTTTCAGCTATGAGGCGGAAGCCGGCGCGGACTGGCGGATCGGCGGGCAGCGCAATCGAGAGGCCCGCGTTCCCGCCTGATCAATGCCCGTGCAGGTAGATCACATAGGCGCTCAGCAGATATACCGACAGCAGCGACAGGCTGACCCAGCTGGCAACGCCGAAGAAGCGGTTCTTCGGCCGGAACAGCAGGGCGACGATGAAGATGCCGTTCATGATCACGGCAGCGAAAGCCGATGCCGCATGGACCGGTGAAACGTCCGCGAGCAGCGCGCCCCTGGGATAGGCAAGATCGTCTATTGCGATCACGAGGATGTCGAAAAGATTGCTGCCGAGCAGGCTTGCGATCGCCATGTCGGCGGCGTTGCGGCGCAGGGCGGCTATGGTGACGGCGGCTTCGGGAAGCGAAGTGGCCGCGGCGATGAGAAGCGTGCCGACGAAGCTGGTGCGCAGCCCCGTCGTTTCGACGATCTCCATGCCGACGAACGGCAGCAGGCCGCCCGCGAAGGCGACGACCGCGGCGGCGGCGGCATAGCGCGCCAATGTGCCGCGCAGGGTGGCGGAAGCCTCCGGATCGGGTGCCACGGGCGCTGGCGCCCGCCTGCGTTCATGCAGGAAGGTAGCGCGCATCGCCACCATGTAGATGAGGATCAGGAACGGCGTGTAGACGCTGACATGGCCGATCGAGAAATCAAGCTCGTCGCGCGCGACGATGATCAGGGCGCCGACGAAGCCGAGCAGGATCACGCCGAAACCGGCGGTGAGAATGTGTCCCTGGTCGATTCGGTAATAGACCGGCTCGTCCCGGCTCATCGCGTCGAGGATCACGATCAGCAGCAGGTTGATGATGCAGCTTCCCAACGCGTCGCCCAGGGCGATGTCGGGAGCAATCGCCACTGCAGAGGCGCTCACGCCGGTAAACAGCTCTGGCAGCGACGTGGCGGCCGCGAGCAGGACCAGGCCCACCCAAGACCGCGAAAGCCCGGTCAGGCGCGAGATCGCCTCGCCGTAGTGAGTGAGCAAACGCCCGGCATAGCCGATCGCGACGGCGCAGACGGCCAGTTGCAGCCATGGAAGGAGCGCGGAACTCATCGACCCGCCAATCGCTTTAAGAATCCCGCTGACAAGGTAGTCCAGACCGAATAATCATGCGCGTCTTTTCGAAGCTAACGGAATTGAGCTTGTCGAGCCAGCACCAACCGTTGCCGCAGCGATATTCGACTGCCGTGATGACGATCGCGCTCATTGTCGGGGCGGTGCTGTGCTTTCGTATCGTCGAGCCGTTCATTCCGTCGCTGGTGTGGTCGCTGACGCTGGCTGTCCTGCTGGCGCCGTTGGAGAAGTGGCTGCGGCGGCAAGTGAGATCGCCCGGCCTGTCGGTATCCATCACGCTGGTCATTGGCGGGGCCATGCTGGTCGCGCCGGTCTTTTTCGTGTCGCGCGCGCTTGTCAACGAGATCATCGGCAGTGTCGACCTGATCGGGTCGCTGCTGACCGGCGACCACTGGCAGCAGCTCGAGCGCAGGCAGCCGTGGCTGACGCCGCTGATGGAATGGGTCACCCGGCACCTCGATCTCCCGCAGCTGCTGAATTCCGCGACCAACCGGCTTGGAGAATGGAGCGCCGGCTTCCTCCAGGGGTCCGTGACGAGCGTCATCAATCTGCTGCTCACCTTCTATTTCCTGTTCTACCTCCTGCGCGACGAGACCTTCATTCGCCACGCGCTGGCGCGGACCATGCCGCTTAACGGCCAGGAATTCCGGATGCTTGCCGATCGCGTGGTCAACACGATCTACGCCTCGGTTTACGGCACGGTCGCGGTGGCTTTGCTGCAGGGCTTTCTGGCAGGGCTGATGTTCTGGTTCCTGGAGCTGCCGTCTCCGGTGTTCTGGGGCGTGATCATGGGCCTGCTTGCCATCGTGCCGTTCCTGGGCGCGTTTATCGTCTGGGTTCCCGCCTGCGTCCTGCTGGCGCTTAACGGCCAGTGGGTTTCGGCGGTTGTACTGGCTTTGTGGGGCACGATCGTCGTCGGGCTGATCGACAACGTCATCTACCCGATCCTCGTCGGCCGGCAGCTTGCCATGCACTCGATGCTGTCTTTTATCGCCATCGTCGGCGGGCTCATTCTGGTCGGAGCCCATGGAATCATACTTGGACCGCTGATCGTCGCGGTAACCCTGGCCTTGCTCGAGATCTGGCGAAGCCGGCTGGATGTCGAGCAGTCGCCACCGCCGGCGGAGAAGGTCTAGACGCGATTTCCAAGGCGAAATTCAACAGAATCAGTGTCTTGGGGGCATAACCTGATATCGCACAAAAAATCCCCCGCCGGAGCGGGGGAAATGTAGCTTCTCATGTTGGGGTTGATGCCAGCAGTCGTTTCGCTGCGGGCACTAAGGTTGCATAACACCGCAACCACGCCGTGCCACGCTGCATTTGAGGCAAGTGCCAATCCGATACAGTTTTCTTGCGGCGGTTACCGGGCCGGCGGTGCCTCATCCGGGTTTCCAACCCGGCATGGGTCAACTAGCCTCCGCAGCGGGAATCGGGAGAGGAAGAGCCATGTTCAAACAGGTCTGCCTGCTTACGCGCCGTCCGGGCATGTCGATGGAGGAATTCAAGGACTATTACGAGAATGTCCATGCGCCGCTGCTGGCAACGATGATGCCGCAGGCAAGGCGCTATGTTCGGCGCTTCGTGCAGCCCGAAGGCAATCCGCTGGCGGGCAGCATGCCCGAAGTCCCGTTTGACTGCCTGATGGAACTGTGGTGGGATTCGCGCGAGGAATTCGAAGCCTGCATGGCCTCGCTGGGCGAGGGCGACTCTTTCCAGAAGATCTACGAAGACGAAGAGAAGATATTCGCATCGCACGATAATCCGGTCTTCTCGGTAGAGGAGATCGAATCGCCGATGCGCGGTTTCGAGGATACTCCGGCGCTGGACGGGCTTCGGCAATGCAATGGCGAGGAAGGCATTCTCAAGCTCGTTTTCCTGCTCAAGCGCAAGCCCGGCATGAGCATCGAGGAATATCACGAATATTACCAGAACCGCCACCGGCTGCTGGGTGAGAAGGCCATGGCGGGCGCGCAGCGCTATGTCCGCCGCCACGTCGTGCCGGAGAAGAACCCGATCACCGGAGAAGCCATCGAGCTGCCGTTCGATACGGTGATGGAGATATGGTGGGATTCGCGCAGCGATTGGGATGCGATGCAGGCCGAGATCGCCGAAAACGGGCTTGGCCAGGAAATCTACGCGGACGAAGAGAACATTTTCGCCTCGCACGACAATCCCGTTTTCACGGTGGAAGAAGCCGATTCCCCGATGCGCGGCTGGTAGGACCCGATATCGCGGCTTTTTGCTGCGTCTAGGCCTTGAACGGGTCCGTCTCGTCGCCGGGCTGCAGCACGACGAGGGGAATCTGGCGCGGCGTTGCCGCCTGGTAGTCGCGATAGGGCGGATAGAGCGCGGCCATGAAGTCCCAGATCGCCTGCCGTTCCGCGCCTTCGGGTTCCCGCCAGGTGCAGCGGAACGCCTGTCCGCCGATCTGGATCTTCGCTTCGTCCATTTGCTGCAGATTGAAATACCAGGCAGGGTGGACGTCCGCTCCGCCCTTGGAGGCGACGATCACCACTTCGCCATTGGTGTCGCCGTAGATCAGCGGTGTGATCCGGCGTTCGCCTGATTTGCGGCCGATGGTTTCGATCAGCAGAGTGGTGGTGAAACGGTGGCCGCCCAGATTCCGGTAATCGAGTACATGGCCCTCGCGCCCGCCGGAGGTGAGATAGGTGTCCCTGTGGCGCGCCACGAATTCAAGCGTTGCCCGCTCAACTTCCGTCATTGTCACCTTTTCTTCGCTCATTCCGGCCTCTCCACGCAAACCTGTCCGGCACCAAGGCTAGCGCCGCCGCCGCTATTACCCAACCGCCGCTTTCGCTTTCACCGCCACCGGTATCGCACTCATGCGCGGCATGCCGTGGTAGGGGTCGGGGTCGTCCTCCCATCGCAGGATCTCGTTGATGTTGGAGCCGTCGCGGCGTGGGTCGTAATTGCTGCTCGGCTTGCGGCCAAAGCCCTGGGTCATGCCGACGACGCCGGGGCGCATGGTGTCGTCCCCCTCCGCGAAGCCGGGGATCGAGCCCCAGCGCGACGTGATTTCGACCTCGTCACCGGTCGAAACGCCGAGGTCTTCCATATCCTGCGGGTGCATCCACAGCGGGTTGTACCCGGTCGGGACAATGCCTTCGGGGCGCGGCATACCGTTGGTGTTGTACTGCATGCGCCGGCATATGAGCTGGAAGGGGTATTGCTCCCCGGTCCGGCGCCGCGCCAGCGGGTCTTCTGCCCGGACTTCCGCGAGCTGCTGCAGCATCGCCGCGTCGCCCAGTTGCAGCTTGGCTGTGCAGGCGGGATCGCGCGGTTTCACGGTATCGGCTGCCTCCGGGAAGATGGCGCCGTGCGGATGCTTCTTCACTTCGGACAGCGGGACCGCGCTGCCGTTGCACATCATCTCGAAGATGTCGTCGGAGCTCGGCTCGTTCACCATGTCGAAGGGAAGCGACGGCGTGTCGCTGCCGCCGTAAGTCATCATCGCCAGATCGAGGCCGAGCTTTTGCGCCACCCGGTAATAGATCTGCCAGCTTTCCATCAGGTCCGAGCCTTCCGGCGGATCGAGCAGTGCCGGGCGGTAGAAGGCATAGGGCTCGTTCCAGTCGTATCCGGGATGGATGTCGCCGATCGTCTCGTTGACCGAAGAGATCGCCGGCAGTTCGAGCTGGTCGTATGTGGCGATGACGTAATCGGCATATTCGGCCGTCGGCGTCAGCTCGAGGTCGTGCATGATCAGCAGGTCGATTTCCGAGAGCGCCCGCTTGGTCTTTTCCGTGTCGGGCCACGCGTAATAGGGGCCGCCGTGCAGGAACAGGGCGCGGATGTGGTCCGGCGCGCCCCTGTTCAGGATCAGGTCGGGCAGGGCGGCAGCGGGCATGCCGGCGCTGGTCTGCTGCAGCCCGCGCACGGACGTCTGCAGTCCGAAGCCCCATGCCGGTCGCGGATCGGTCGGCTGGGCGCGCCAGTCGCGCCGGGGCGAGAGGACCTTTGGCCGGGAAACCGGCTCGCGTTCACGCGCCCACCAGCCGCGCAGGCTCTGGATGCACAGGTTGAGATAGGCCGAAAGGCAGCCGCGCGTCGCCATCGACGGACCGACGCCGGATGCGGTGTCGCCGCGTTGCGCCTCGATCAGCACGCGCGCCGCGGCGGTCAGGTCTTCCACCGTGATACCGGCCCGCTGCGCGACGTATTCCGGCGTGAAACCGGCGACCGCCTGCCGCAGGTCCTCCACCCCTTGCGTGTTTTCCCGCACGAATTCCTCGTCGACGCCGTCCAGCGCGAAGATGAGGTGGATGAGGCCGGCCAGCACCGTGGGATCCTCGCCCGGAATCGCCTGCAGGTGCACGGTCGCGCGGCGCGCCGTCTCGGAAACGCGGGGGTCGATGACCACCAGCTTCATGCCCTGTTCGCCGGTGCGCTGCTTGAGTTGCCAGGCCGGGTTCTGCGGGAGGTGCTGCTTCGAGACGACGGGATTGCCGCCGACCATCAGCATCGCATCGAACAGGTCCGGGTGGACGCGCCCGCCCTGCCACTTGCCGTGCAGCGCCATCGACATGATCAGGCCGGGCTGGTCGATCGTGCCGGGGTCGAACATCATCGGCGAACCGATCGCGGCAAGGAAGCTGATCATCATGCCCGAGGCGGCGGCCTGCGCGATCACGCCGTTGCCCAGGAACGTCGCGACGGCCTGCGGCCCGCTCTCCTCGATGATCCGGGAAAGCCGCTCGGCGATTTCCTCGACCAGCTGCTCGCTTGAAATCGGCACGCGGCTGCCGTCGGGCAGCTTCTTCAGGCTGTGAAGCAGGCGTTCGGGGTTGTGGTGCTGCTGTGGGATCGTCCGGCCCTTCGGGCAGGTGTAGCCGCGATAGAGCGGTGCATCGAAGTCGCCTTCGACCTTCAGCACCCGATCGCCCTCCAGGGATACGACAATCGGACAGTAGGAGCCGCAATTGCGGCACACGAATAGACGGTTCTCCACGCTGCTCTCCCCACTTGCGTGTCGCGGTCTCCGGCGGCAGGCTAATAACGATATGGAGAGGACGCAATGCAATCAGAAGCATTCGATGTTGCCGCCTTCGCGCGCCGGTTCGACCATCATGCGCGTGAATACAGCGACCATCTGAACGAGATCTTCGATCACATGCGCGAACGGTGCCCGGTTGCGCACACCGATGCCTATGGCGGGTTCTGGGTGCTCACCCGCTACGAAGACGTCATGCGCGTGGTGCGCGACGACGAGACGTTCTCGCTGAGGGCAGGCATGTCGATCCCGTCGAACCGCAATCCGGGGGACCCGCCGACTTTTCTTCCCGGCGATCTCGACCCGCCCGAATCCTTCAAATACCGGCAAATCCTGGAGCCGCTGGTGAGCCCTTCCGCGCTTGCCGCGCTCCATCCCTTCGTGCGCCAAACCGCGCGGGAGCTGGTCGACGGCTTCATCGACAAGGGCGAAGCCGATCTTGTGCAGGATCTGGCCGTGCCGCTGACCGCGATCGTCACTCTGCGGCTTGCCGGATTGCCCGAAGCCGATTGGCCGCACTACGTCGCGGAGCGCTACGAAGCCAATTCGGACCCCCTGCCGCCCGAAGAGGCGATGCGGCGGGTGATGGAGCGCTTCGCATGGTCGCGCCAGGCCTTCCTCGACGCGCGCGAGAGACAGCGCGAGAACCCCGTCGAAGGCGGGCTGGTCGCGCGGCTGATCGAGGCCCGCGTGGACGGCAGGGAGCTTACCGAAGCCGAATACATCTCGATGATGATCAATTTCGTTGTCGGCGGGCTGGAGACGACGCAGGCGCTGCTCGGCAGTTCGTGGGTTTACCTGGCCCGCAATCCCGACCAGCGGGAGGATTTGCGGCAGAACCCCGACCTCATGCCCGCCGCGGTCGAGGAGATGCTGCGCTGCTTCTCGCCGCAGCCCGGCCTTGCCCGCGTGGCGACGCGCGATACCGAGGTTGGCGGCCAGCCGATCCGGGAAGGGGAGAAGGTCTTCATGTGCTGGGCCTCCGCCAATCGCGACGCGGCGAAGTTCGACGATCCCTACAGGTTCGACATGCGCCGCAAGCCCAATCGCCACCTGACTTTCGGCACGGGCGCGCATCTTTGCCTCGGCCGCAATCTGACCCGGCTGGAAGCGCAGATCTGCATGAGTGAGGTATTGACCCGGCTGCCCGAGTATCAGGCGGTCGAGGAAGGACTGGAAAGGATTCCCGATTCCTCGACGCTCTACGGATATCTGTCGGTGCCGGTGACCTTCACTCCGGGCGGAAAGGCCGGGTGACGGGGCCGGCTTACCGCTGCTTCACGGTCCGGGGTCTGACGGGGGAAGCGCGACGCGCCGCACCGTCAGAATTTTCACCTGATCCTCGATCATCTGGCCCTTGAGGAAACCTTCGCCTTTGGTCGGGGAAAGCGGCACGTCGTAGATCCTGTGCACCACGTCCATTCCATCGACGACATGGCCGAAGGCGGCGAAACCCGCGGCGGCGTCGGCATCGGGCGCATCGGGATTGGCGTCCAGCCCGGGAATGTCGGACAGGAGGATGGAAAAGTCGCCCGTGGCGGTTCCGGGTGCGAAGCGCGCCATGGAGATGGCTCCCGCCTTGTGCATTATGCCGGTGACGTTCGTCGGCTCATGCGCGATCGGCGGAAATGCGCGTTGCGGATTACCCTGGATACCGGCCTGGATCAGGCCGTTGGGCTGTTCGCCCCATGCCAGGCGCATGACGCGGTAGAAGACGATCCCGTCGAACCGCTTCGCATCGACATAACGCAGGAAATTCGCGGTGGTGACCGGTGCCCGGCCCGCATCGAGATCGAGCGTGATCGTGCCCATTTCGGTCGTCATCGCGACGCGGACGGTCTCGGGCGGTCCGGCTGGCACACGCGCTTCTTCCGCATGGGCGAGAGCGGCGGAAAGGAAAAGCCACAGCGTGGCGGCGAGACGGGCGAATCGGGCTTTCATCCGGCAATAATTGCGCGATCCGGTCCCATGACGCCAGTGCCCGACGTAGAGTTAATGCCGCGGATTTGCGCGCTTCAGAACTGCCAAGTCTGCCTCATCAATTCCAAATATCAAGTGGGGGAATCGCTCGCCATTTCCCAAATAGGCCTTACTATACAAAGACTACTCTATGTCGTTAACAAGACCATCTTAACGTTTGGGTAGTATTGCGCCTCACACGCGACAAGAGGAGAGAGGTCGCATGCATTACGTTATATGCACAGAACCGCATGGTATGGCGTTAGATGGCTGAAGCAAAGCCGTCTGTCCAGGCGGCTGCTTGGCTTGCCGGCCCGGGAACTGGCGCAGATCAAGCGGACTCCGTCATGCGCTTGATGAAGGAGGTGCTCGAGCGCCTGCCGCAAGGTGTCGTCATGTTCGACGCCGACGGAAATGTCGCATTCGCCAATCGCCGCTATAGCGAGATCTACACCTGCATTCCCCAGGTGGCGTGTCGTTTGAGGTGAAGAT
>JAGREL010000412.1 GCA_020446575.1 Novosphingobium sp.
TGGTCAACGATATCGGCACCTCGCTGGGCGGCGAAGGGCGCGATACCAGCGCGGCAGATGAAGTGGTGGCAGAGATCAAGGCCGCTGGCGGCCAGGCCATCGCCAATTACGAAGACGTGACCGACTGGGACGCTGCCGAGCGGATCGTCAAAGCTGCGATCGACGCCTTTGGCGATCTGCATGTGGTGGTCAACAATGCCGGAATCGTGCGCGACCGGATGTTCGTTTCGGCCACCCTTGAGGAATGGGATGCGACGATGCACGTCCATCTGCGCGGCCATTTCTGCGTGGCGCGCCATGCGGTGAACTACTGGCGCGCCAAGCAGAAGGGGGGGCAAGATCCCGACGCGCGGATCATCAACACCTCGAGCGGAGCGGGCCTGCAAGGCTCTATCGCGCAGGCTGCCTATTCGACCGCGAAGGGCGGCATCGCCTCGCTCACGCTGGTGCAGGCCGCCGAACTGGGCCGCTATGGCATCACCGCCAACGCGCTCGCTCCTTCCGCGCGCACGCGCATGACCGAGGGCGCGTTTGCCGAGAAGATGGCCGAGGTCGAAAGCGGGTTCGACGTAATGGACCCGGCCAATATCGCGCCAACTGTCGTCTGGCTCGGCAGCAGCCAGTCGGCGCATGTGACGGGCTGTGTCTTCGAACTGGAGGGCGGCAAGATCATGCTGGAGGACGGCTGGCGCGAAGGCCCGTTCGTGGATCAGCAGGCAAAGTGGGAACCGGCGGACGTGGGCGGCGCGGTCGACAAACTGCTCGCCGAGCGGGTCGCGCCGCGCAAGGTCTGGGGCACCTGATGGCTGGGGCAAACGACGTTGATGAACTGCGCCGGACCGCTGAGCTTTACGCTATCGGCGCGGACCGGCGCGACAAGGCGCTGTGGCGCGCGGTGCTCGCCGAGGACTGCGTGATCGAGGGGCCGGGCTTTACCTGCACGGGCCTTGAGGAAAACCTTGGCTCTATCGACCTGCTCGGCACGATGTTCCGCCGCACGGCGCACCGCGTCTCGGGGCAGATCGCAGAGATCGAGGGGGACACGGCGAGGGGCGAGACATTCGGCACCGCCGAACACCTGCTCAACGACGCCGACGCCGTGCTGGCATGGACCTTACGCTATCAGGACACATGGCGCCGCCATGATGGAGCCTGGCGCTTCACCCACCGCAAGATCGTCATCGACTGGGAAGAAACCAGACCCGTCAAACCGGGCGCATAACGGACAGGACCTATGGAATTCGCATTCACCGAAGAACAGGCGATGATCGCCGAAACCGCGCGCGATTTTTTTCGCGAAAACGCGACGAGCGAGCGCACGCGCAAGGCGATGGCGGGCGAGGGCATCGACCGCGAGCTGTGGCAGGCGTTCGGCGCAGAGTTGGGCCTCGCCGGTCTGACCGTGCCTGAAGAGCACGGCGGATCGGGGCTGGGCATGGTCGAACTGGCGATTATTGCAGAGGCTGCCGGGTCGCAGGTTTCGGCGATCCCGCTGCTCGGCCATGCGATGGCATGCGCGGCGATTGGCGCGGGCGGCTCGGACGAGGCCAAGGCGGCATGGTTGCCCCGGTTGGCAGCGGGCGAAGCGATCTGCGCGATTGCCTCAACCCATTCGACGCTCGAAGCCGATGGCGACAAGCTGACCGGCACGATCCAGTGCGTGCCGCACGGCGCGGTCGCGGACCTGCTGCTGGTCGCCGCGCCCAAGGGCATGTGGCTGGTCGAAACGGCGGCAAAGGGCGTTTCGATCGAAGGCCACACGACGATGGACCAGACCCGGCCCCTCGCCACCGTTATGCTCGATGGCGCGGCGGCAACCCCGCTGGCGCAGTCGTTCGACGTCACGATGGCCGCATGGAGCGCGGGCTGGATCGTGCTTGCTGCCGAGGCGCTGGGCGGGGCGCAGGAGACGCTGGAGCGCACCGTCGCCTATTCGCTCGACCGGGTGCAGTTCGGGCGTCAGATCGGCTCGTTCCAGGCATACAAGCACCGGCTTGCCGATATGATGATCGAGATCGAGCAGGCGCGCTCGGCGGTTTACTGGGCGGCCTGCGCGGTCGATGAAGGATCGGACGAGGCGCAGATGGCGCTGCACGCCGCCAAGTCTTTCTGCGCCGACACCTTCTTCATGTGCGCGGGCAACATGATCCAGCTGCACGGCGGCATCGGCTTTACCTGGGAGCATGACGCGCACCTCTTCTTCAAGCGCGCGCGCTCGATCCAGACCATGCTGATGGATGGCGAGTTTCACCGCGAACAGGTGGCGCGCATGGTGCTGGGAGAAGCGGCATGAAGCTGGGATTTTCGAAAGCCGAGGAAGAATTCCGCGCTGAAGCCGCCGACTGGTTGCAAGGCCAGATGGCGGGCGAGTTCAAGGACATCAAGGGCATCACCACGCTCACTGAAAAGGCCGAGCGCCGCAAGGAGTGGGAGCAGCAGCTTGCCGCGCACAAGTGGTCGTGCATTGGCTGGCCGGTCGAATGGGGCGGGCGCGGCGCATCGCTTGCCGAGCAGGTGATCTTTGCCGAGGAATACGCGCGCGCCGGGGTGCCGGGCCGGGTCAACCACATCGGCATCGAACTGGCGGGGCCGACGATCCTGACCTTCGGCACCGAGGAACAAAAGCAGCGCTTCCTGCCCGGTATCGCGGCGGGCACGACGATCTTCTGTCAGGGCTTTTCCGAGCCCAACGCCGGGTCCGACCTCGGCAATGTGCGCACCAAGGCGAGGCTGGATGGCGACGAATGGGTGGTCAACGGTCAGAAGATCTGGACCAGTCTGGCCCATATCTCCGACTGGATTTTCGTCGTCGCGCGCTCCGGGGAAGGCTCGAAGGGGCCGAAGGGCCTGACCTTCCTGATGATGGACATGCACCAGCCGGGCATCGAGATCAGGCCGATCGAACAGATCAACGGCGATGCCGAGTTCAACGAAACCTTCTTCGACGACGCGCGCTGTCCGGCGGACAGCCTGATCGGGACGGAGGGCGAAGGCTGGCGCGTGGCGATGGGCCTGCTCGCCTTCGAGCGCGGGGTATCGACGCTGGGCCAGCAGATGGCCTTCCGCAACGAGCTTGACGCGATCATTGCGGCAGCCAAGGACAACGGCAAGGCCAATAACCCGCTGATCCGCCAGCGCATTGCCAAGGCCGAGATCGGCCTGAGGCTTATGAGATATGGCGCGCTGCGGATGCTCTCGAACACCGACCATTCGGCCATCGATGGCGCGGCGTTGACCTACAAGATCCAGTGGGCAACCTGGCGGCGCGGGCTGGGCGAACTGGCGATGGACGTACTCGGGCAGGCGGGCGAGATCGCCTCGGGCGATGCTTACGAGTGGGACGTGCTGCCCAACCTGTTCCTCTACAGCCGCGCCGACACGATCTACGGCGGCACCAACCAGATCCAGCGCAACCAGATCGCCGAACGCGGTCTCGGGCTGCCGCGCGAGCCGAGGGGGGACAAATGAGCGTTCCGGTTCCTCCCTATCCGCAAGGCCGCGACCTGCTGAAGGGCAAGTCGGTCGTCGTCACTGCTGCCGCCGGGACGGGCATCGGCTATGCCGTCGCCAAGCGAGCCGCCGAGGAAGGCGCGCGCGTGCTCATCAGCGACTTCCACGAGCGGCGGCTGGGCGAAGCTGCGGACCGGCTGGCCGAGGAAGTCGGCTGCGAGCGTCCTGCGACGTTCGTGTGTAACGTGACCGATCAGGCGCAGGTCGATGGCCTGCGCGATGCGGCTCTGGCAGCGTTCGGCACGGT
>JAGREL010000413.1 GCA_020446575.1 Novosphingobium sp.
GGTAGCAGGTGCGGATGTAGTCGATGATCTCCTCGCCCGTGGAGAAATAGTGGTCCCAGTCCGGCTTCACCCGGAACGAATAGGAATAGAAGTGGTTGGGCGTGTCGACGGCCACGCCCGGGTAGGTGTTTTCGAACCAGGTGCCGCCGACATCGGGGTTCTTCTCGATGACGGCGAAGGGGATGCCCGCTTCCTTCAGCTTCGCGGCCATCGCCAGCCCGGAGTACCCCGCGCCGATCACCACGACCATGAACTTTTCGAGCACTTCGGGCGAGGGCTGCTTGCGCCATTTGACCGTCTTGGCGTCGGTGCGGTCGAAATTCAGTTCCTCGAGCACCATCGGCATGTACTCGGCAGGAACCCTGGTCCCGACGCTGGCGTCGCACATGCGCTGCAGCAGGTCGGGTGCCGGTGCCGGGGGAAGGGGCCTGCCGCTCTCGGCATAGTCCCGGAACGTCGCGACCAGAGCCTTGCAAAGACGGCGCTTGAGTTCGGGCACGTCCTCGACCTCGAACGCCCAGGCTCCCTTGATGTGGGGGGCATATTCCCGAAGGAAGGATTCGTCTTCCGTGAGATGGGTATAGACCAGCAGAAGCGGAACGTCGTCGAGCGCCATGAGACGGTTTTCGAGAAGGTCTGCTTCAGCCAGGAGGTCGGTGAATACCGATTCGCGATGTTCCGGCGGCATTGGCGGCAGTGCGGGAGTTTCTGCTGTGTCCGTCATAGTCTGAAAACCCTCAAGCCTGTCCTAGCGGCCTTGGCAGTCGATGCCCTCTAACCTTCGTTTGCCATAATGCAATAGCATCGGTGCATTATTGATTTCGCGCAAGCGGGTCATTGCGGCGGATCGATCCCGAGCACCTTGGCGGCATTGTCGCGCAGGAACTTCGGCCAGACGTGGTCGCGGAAAGGGACATCGTCCATCTCGCCGAAGATGCGCTCCAGCTCCAGTCCCATCGGAAAATAGCCGGCGTAGATAACCTTGTCGGCGCCGCGGGTATTGGCGAATTTGATGATCGCTTCCGGCCAGTATTTCGGCGCGAAGGCGCTGGTCGAATAATAGAGGTTCGGCCATTTCAGCAGCAGCTTGACGGCAAGGTCCTCCCACGGTTCGCCGCCGTGGCGCATGATCACCTTGAGTTCGGGAAAGTCGTAGCAGACCCGGTCGAGATGGCCGACATATTGCGACATCATCGGCGCGCGCGGGCCGGGCACGCCGACATTGACGAAGATCGGCAGGTCGAGTTCGATGCATTTGGCGTAGACCGGGTAGGCCAGCGGATCGTTGATCGCGACCGGCGGGTACTGGCCGGCAGGGAAGAAGGCGGCGGCCCTGATGCCGTGTTCCTCGTAGGATTTCTGGATCAGGCGAACCGCGTCCATGCCCTTGTTGGGATCGACCGACTGTACGCCGACGAAGCGGTCGGGATAGCGGCGCAGCGCTTCGGGCGTGCGGTCGTCCGAGAGGTGGATCGCGCCGATGCGGACATTGAATGCATCCATCTGGGCAAGCGTCTCGTCGATCGCGTCGAGCCTGTTGGCGCTGTTCGCGAGGTCGTCCGGGACATCCTTGAACATATATTCGGCCGGGTGCTGCTTCCAGTCGTCCCTGGTGCTTGCGACGGGCATCTGCTGTGTGTCGCGGAATCCGATCAGCGTATCGATGACCGGAATGTCGCGTGGTCTCGGCATGGTTGTCCTTTCCGTCCTCGGCCTTCTCCTGAAGCGGGTCTAGCGCCCGGCGCGATATTATTGCAACAGGTGATGTGTATTGTCTGTCGCGGGATCTATCGGCTAGGAGGCAGGCTGCCAACGCGGTGAGAGGTGAAGCTTGGATTTCGATTATACCGACGAACAGAAGGCGTTGAAGGATGAAGCGCGGCGATTCCTCGCCGACGTCGCGCCGCTCACGGTCGCACGCGCCGCGCTGGACGATCCCGGGCAAGGTTACGACGAAGAGTTGTGGCGCAGGATCGGCGAGCAGGGCTGGTGC
>JAGREL010000414.1 GCA_020446575.1 Novosphingobium sp.
AACCGCGCGAAGTGGACTTCGAAGACCTCCAGCGCTGGGGTTGACGGGGAATCCTTCTCCCGCGCCACTCCAAGGCCGCTGGCTCCTGAATTCCCGAGATTTTTTGACTTCGGTCAAAGCCTGCTGAAGCGCTTTGCGGCAATTGCCCGGGCAAGGAAGGAGTCTTTGCCATGTCGCAGAAAATTTCGAGTGTCGAACTTGCTCAGGTCGCAACCGCCACCGATGCCCCGGTGCGGACGAAGGTTGACCGTAATTTCGGGCTGCCTAACGGCCTCTATGCCGCGACCGTCGGCCTCTATTTCGGATTTCTCGCGATCATGACGGCTCTGTTCATGAATCCCGAGCTGGCGATCCCGATGGTGCTTTTCGCCGGTGTTATCATTGCCGGGTTCGGCATCTGCGGCATCTGGGCGACGATGAACCCGGAAAACGACACTTCGCCGCTGAGCTGGGGCCAGTTCGCCAATCGCGGTATCCAGACCCTAAGCGGCCATCTCACCGCCAGTGAAGCGGCGGCGCAGGTTCTGATCCTTCCCGCGCTCATCGTTTGCTGGGGCCTCGCCATCGCGGTGATCGTCGCCTTCATCTGACAATCGACAGCTTTAGCTCCACCTGAACCCCTTCCCCGCCGGGGAGGGGTTTCGGTTATTTTGCGAGGCTGGCCTTTCCTTGGGGCATCTGGCTACCCAGCGTCGCCAGTACGCCTTCCTCTTCCGCTACGAGCGTGGAGACCTTATCGCGTGCGGCGCCGATCGCCACGGCAACGCGGCTTTCCGTTTCGAAATGATCGATACGTTCGGCGGCATAGAGCTGGTCGAGTTCCGCCAGCGCGATCATTGCGTCGCTTCGCTGAGTTCCCAGATCCGCGAGTGCGATGCTGGCAACCGACCAGCTTTCGCTGGCAACGGCTGCGCCCCTGGCTGCCGCAACCAGCTGCTCCGTGCGTGGGCGAGCCGCGATGAAGCGCTGATGCGCAGCGTCGGCCCGCTCGATCAGGTTGTCGAGCCGCGCATCCAGTTGGGCACTGGGCGGCGCGCCAAGTTCGGGAAGGGGTGTTTGCGGCGCAACGGGCTGGGCGGCGCCCGTGATTCGCTCGGCATCGCGCCTGGCAAGCGAGGGATATTCACCGCTCGATGCGCAGGCGGTCAAGGTGAGCGCAAGGAGCGGCGGAAGCAGGAAGGACGAATGCGAGCGCGACATGGCGGTGCAATAGCACGGCGCGCGGCCATCGCGAGTGCCAATCGACGAACCGCCTATGCCGATGCATCCTTGGTTGACACCCGGCAGCCCTTCGACTAACGGCACCTCTCTTTCCGGCCCCGTCAATTCGGCGGGAATCCGGCATGTCGCCTGTTCGAGCAGCGGTTTCGTTTGGGGCGGCTAGACAGATTGATAGGTAAGGGCACCATGTTCGCAGTAGTGCGCACGGGCGGCAAGCAGTATCGGGTTGCCGCCGGAGACAAGATAGCGGTCGAAAAACTGGCGGGTGAAGCCGGCGATACGATCACTCTGGGCGACGTCCTGCTGGCCGGCGACGGCGGCACGGTGGCCGATGCGGCCAAGGTGACCGTGTCGGCCGAGATCATCGCCCAGGCCAAGAGCGAAAAGGTTGTCGTCTTCAAGAAGCGCCGGCGGCACAACTACCGGCGCAAGCAGGGCCATCGCCAGCAAATGACGCTGCTGCGCATCCTGTCGGTGGGCGACGAGCCCAAGAAGGCGGCACCGAAGAAGGAAGCAGCGCCGAAGGAAGACGCAGCTCCCGCCAAGGCCGAAACTGCGTCGGGCGAAGCTGCGCCCGCCAAGAAGGCCCCCGCCAAAAAGGCTCCGGCCAAGAAGGCCGCCGAGCCCAAGGCCGAATAAGTTCGGAGTAGATTGAGATGGCACATAAAAAAGCTGGTGGCTCATCGCGTAACGGTCGCGACTCAGCCGGCCGTCGCCTTGGCGTGAAGAAGTTCGGCGGCGA
>JAGREL010000415.1 GCA_020446575.1 Novosphingobium sp.
GGAATTGGTCATCGCATAGAATGCCCGGGCCTGCCCCTCACGCATTCCCATTTCGCGATAATAGGCAAGATATTTCCGGTTTTCCGGCGCATTGAGCGCATAGTCGTCCGCCTGTCGCCCGTCCTCGTCGATCCATGCATGGACGGCAAATTCGGCGCCGTCGTCGATCAGACGACGCGCACCGGCCAGGAACAGCTCGACCGCGCCAGAGCGCACCGAGCCGCCCGCAGGTACATGCGTGGCTATGCCCCTGGCCCGGATCATCCGGCCGAGTTCGAGATTGGCCCGGTCGTCCTCGGTCCCGGGGCAGTCGATCATTTCAATGACGGCGATGCCGGGATGGTGGCGCAACATTGCCTGGAACGCGCCGGGAGAACGCGAATCCGTGACATCGACCAGCGCCGCGCGCGCGTCATCGAGCACGCGGAAAGGTCCATATGCGGCAATAGCCTGAGGGACCGGGCTCTGCTGCGCCGAAAGGTAACGTTCGCTGCCGCCGTCGAGCCAGCCCGCCTCCTCCAGCTCGACAGTCTCGTATACGATTTCCTGTGCCGTCAGGGGGCGAGCGGCAAAGGCCATGATCGCAAAGATAATAACGGCAAGCGAACGCATCGCGGGAAACTGCGCGCCAACCCTTTACTCCAATGCTGACGGCAAGGATTAACGCGAGGCTGCGGGTGAGGGTTAAGCCGTTGTTTGCCTTGCTGGCACTGCGCGGTCAGGCAGGCTCGAATTCGATCGGCAGGCCGCGGATGCCCCAGACGCCGGGAAACGGCCGCCAGCCTTGCGGACCGGACGACCTGGGCCGGGTTATTCGCCTGGCGATCTGGTGGAGCCCCTCGGCGAGCTGCACGCGGGCAATGAACTGGCCGAGACACATGTGAGGGCCCAGGGCAAAGCCGACATGCGGGTTCGTCCGGTCCCTTCCCGGATCGAAGCTGTCGGGATTTTCGGCAGCTGCCGGGTCACGCCCGATCACGGACCAGGGAAACCACAGCATCGTTCCAGCCGGCATATGCACATCGCGGTAGGTTACGTCCTCGGTGAGCAGGCGATTGGTGGTTGTGGCGCCGTGGATGCGCATCGTCTCGTCCAGAACCTTGCTGCAGAATTCCAGATCCTCGGCGCAGCGCGCGTAGTCTTCCGGCCTGTCGACCATTTCATACATGATCAGGGTCAGGATGTTCTTCGACGTATCGTAGCCGGCGACGAGAAGGAAGATGAGCAGATCGGCCAGTTCGCGCCGGGTCATGCCACCGCTCGCCTTTGCTTCGATCAGCAGGTCAAGGAGATCGTTCTCATCGCCGGGTTTCCAGACCGCTTCGCGTTCGTCGATGAGCGCTTGCGCGGCATCGTCGACCACCCGCACTGCCTCGTCGAGAGCGGTTGTCAGGCTCGGGTCCATGCTGACGCTCAGCCCGAGCGTCTCCAGCGATGCACGCAGGCTCGGGATCATCTCAGGTGGCGCGCCGATCAGCTTGCACATCACCGTGATCGGAAAGTGGGACGCGAATTCCTCGAAATCGAAAGCCCCTTTCGGCGCCCATTCGTCGAGCAGGTCGGAGATGACTTCGCGCATCAGCGGCCGGTGCTGATTGGCACGCCGCGGCGTGAAGGCGGGTGCAAGTATGTCGCGAAGCCGCTGATGATCCCTACCTGAATAGGCGAGGATGTGGGATAGCTGGAACCGCCCCCAGGCGGTCCCCCTTGCGCCCATCAGGTCTACGGTGTGATCGAACGGCGTGCGCATCGCATCCTTCATCGCCATCAGGTCCCGGACCGCCTGATAATTCGTTACGACATAACCAAGGCTGGAACTTGCCAGCCACGCGTGCTCCTTGCGGGCTTCCGCGAATTGCGGGCCCGGGTCTTTGGCAAACCATGCCTCTTCCATCGCCAGATGGGGCAGCTCCAGTTGTGAGATTTCCTGCATCGTCCCAGCCGCTTCCTTGAGTTCACTCAAGCGTTCATGTTTCCTGTCGTGACAGACGAACACATTCCGCCTGCCGGCGCAAGAATTGGGGGCCCGGACCGTTTGCACAGGACGGTATGCAAATGCCGATGATGGTCTACACTCTGCCGATCCGGGCCAGCCGACAATAAACCCACATGAAGGATGACACCGCACCATGCACCTTGATCTTCACGTCACGCGCTTCGATTGGGCGGGAGGCCCGTCCGACATCGGTCCCGGCCTTGCCCACCTCGCCCGCACGGCCGAGACCGTGGGCATTCGCACGCTTTCGGTCATGGACCACTTCTTCCAGATGGACATGATGGCGCCCGGCGAGGATCCGATGCTCGAATGCTATACGGCCCTGGGTTTCGTGGCTGGCGTAACCCGGAACCTGCGTATGCGCGTGCTCGTCGGCGGCGTCACCTATCGCCATCCGGGGCTGCTGGCAAAGACGGTGACGACACTCGACGTACTGTCGGGCGGTCGCGCCGAACTGGGACTGGGCGCCGCATGGTATGAGCGGGAGCACAGGGGCCTGGGTGTTCCCTTCCCGCCGATCAGCGAACGTTTCGAGCGGCTTGAAGAGGCACTTCAGATCTGCCTCCAGATGTGGAGCGACGATAACGGACCGTTCCAGGGCAAGCACTATCAGCTTGCCGAGACGCTCTGCTCTCCCCCGCCCGTGTCCTCGCCCCGGCCGCGGATCATGATCGGCGGCGGTGGCGAGAAGAAGACCCTGCGGCTGGTCGCCCAGTATGCCGACGCCTGCAATTTCTTCGGAGCGCCCGAAGACGTCGCTCACAAGATCGAGGTACTCAGGAGACACTGTGACACGGTGGGCCGGGATATCCGCGAAATAGAGGTTACCGCCCTGCTGCAGGCCGATGACAGCTGGACTGTCGACGATGCCCTGCGCGCGGGCGAAGCCTATGCGGCTGTCGGCACATCCACGGTCATGGCTTCGGCCATGGGGAGCGACCCGGCTGGCAAGCTGGAGAGCCTGTTCGGACCGGCCGTGGAACGCCTCCGGTCGATCGAGCCGTCGGCACTCTGACGCAAAAACGCGGATAACCGGTCGATCTGTCGACCGATCCGCTCGATTCCCGAACCAGGCCCTCGACAGGCGTACATCCCTGCGCCATCAGTCCCCTCGGGAAAATACAGGGGTCGCAGTGGTCGCGCTGGTTTCGACAGTCGCCTATCTCGGGCTGGAGGCGCGTGCCGTCGAGGTGCAGTGCCAGGTGGCGCCTGGCATGCCCGGCTTCCATATCGTCGGCCTGCCCGACAAGGCCGTGGGCGAAAGCCGCGACCGGGTGCAGGCCGCGCTCGCCGCGATGGGGCTGTCGCTGCCGCCCAAGCGCATCACTATCAACCTCTCGCCGGCCGACCTGCCCAAGGAAGGCTCTCACTACGACCTGCCGATCGCGCTGGCCCTGCTCGCGGCGATGGGCGTGACCGATGCCGAACTGCTGGCCGACTGTATCGCGGTCGGCGAGCTGGCGCTGGACGGGCGGATCGTCCC
>JAGREL010000416.1 GCA_020446575.1 Novosphingobium sp.
CCATCTGCGCATAGGGATCGGCGCACAGGCATTGGGAATCCATGAACATCTGGCCGTCCCAGCCTTCGGCTTCGACCGCCAGCGCCGTTTCCATGTCGGCGCCCGTGTTCGAGCCGCCCGCCCGCCAGATTTCCAGCATTCATACTCTCCCAGCCAATTGCCTTTCGGGCATTGTCGCGTTGGATGGGACGAAAGGTCAAGCCGCGCAAGGTCGGTGATTCGGTTCGCGCTGAGGCGCAGAGGCGCTGAGAGATTGTGCCAGCGGCGAAGCCGCTCTGAACCGGCAAAAAGTTACGGAAAGTGGGAAGCTTCGGGAGATTCAGGGCGCTTGCAGCGCAGGACGAATTCTCAGCGCTTCTGCGCCTCTGCGCGAACCGAAATTCAGCTCAGCCGTCGGCTTCGGATTCCCAGTCGAGCTGGCGCAGCACTTCGGCGATCACCGCCGGATCGTTCGAGAAACCGAGATGCGTGCAGCGCAGGGCCACGGCGCGGTCACGCTCGCCGCGCCGGCCGCAAGCGGAACGCGGATGGACTACGCCGTCGCGCGGGCTCCACAGAGCGACAGTCGGCACCGGCGGCTTGGCCGCGAAGTCGCATTCGACCGGCGGCTCATCCACCGCATGACCGGTCACGAACTGATAGGCCCGCCAGGCGTTGTTGGCGCGCGGATCGCCGGAAAAGGGCGTGCCCATGGTGATCACGCGCGAGACCCGGTCCGGCTGGCGGCGCGCGATCTCGCGCGCGAACAGCCCGCCCAGGCTCCAGCCGACCAGCGCGACCGGCTCGCCATAGGCCCGCGCCAGCGAACCCACGCGGCGCATGAGATACGCGAAGTTGTCCGGCGTCGGCCCGAGATTGAAGCCCAGCCCCCAGTGATGGACACTGTGCCCCGCCGCTTCCAGCGTGCGCTCCATGCGCCGCATCCGCGAGGGGTGCGCGCCGAAACCAGGCAGCAGCATGACAGGCTGCGGATTGCGCGCCGGAGGAACGGAGACGGACTTCTTGCCACGGCTGCCGAGCGCGGCCAGTTCGGCCCAGAGATATTTCGCCGGCGGTCCATTGACGCCTTCCGGGCCCGGCTGCCGCGCAAGCGCAGCGCGCCTTGCCAGCTCGCGGCGAAAGGCGGCGGCGCGGCGGCTCGCCTCGCGCCACATTGCCTGACCGGCGGAAATCGCCGCATCTCTGGTTCCGGTTGAAGACATGGTTTCTGCGGACGGCCTCAGGCCGGTTCAAGTTCCTTCAGCGGGCGGCCGAGCCGTTCAGTGCCCATGATGGTGGTGCGGTGCATCATGCGGCCGCAATCCGCTTCATAGGGCACAACGCGATGCATCACGCCGCAGTTGTTCCAGACGACGAAGTCGCCCTCCTGCCACTCGTGGCTGTAGGTGAAGTCCGGCTGCGCCGCCCATTCGGTCAGCTTGGTGAGCAGGGCCCGGCCATCCGGGATCGACATGCCGATCACCTCGTCGGCGTGGGTGCCGAGCACGAGCGACTTGCGCCCGTCACTTTGCGTCCAGACCAGCGGATGCACCATCTCCGTCGCCATCGAGAGATAACGGTCACGCCGTTCCTCAGGCATGTCGACATAGAGCGGACGCATGCTCGCTATCATGCGGTGGATCACCTTGAGGTCCTTGATCGCTTCCTTCTGGTCCTCCGGGAGATTGTCGTAGGCCGCAAAGGTGCTGGCGAACTCGGTCTGCCCGCCGGTGGGTGAAAGCGCACGCGCCGAGAGCATTGTCGCCTTGGGCAGCGGCTGGTCGATGGTCACGCCGTCCATGTGCCAGAAATAGGTGCCGAGAACGTAGTCCGGCTCCTTGTTGATCTTCTTGTCGAGCGTGATCTTGTAGAGTTCGTCGCTGCCACCTTCGCCGCCGGGCACGGTGCCGGTGAACTTCACGCGATCGCCGAACTTGTCCGTGAAGGCGAGCTGTTCCGCGTCCGTCAGGTTGATTTTCGGGAAAACCAGCACACCGCGGTCTTCCAGCGCTTCGCGGACCGCCTGGACAACGTCATCGTCGCACAAATGCGCCTTGTCGACATGGACGATGCCGCCGATGTGCGGCTTGACCGGTTCTATCGCAATCTTCGTCATCCCTCGCTCCCGTCACAATCGCCGACGCGTTTCGATTGGATTTCCATCTCCATCGCCATCTTCTGCTCGCCCATGTTGCCGTCGGCCGCCACTGTCATGGCATAGGCATCGGGGCCATAGGTCCCCGACATCTTCATATTTTGGGTCGCGTCGCCGTCCGCGCAAGTCATGTCGGCCTCGATCTTGCCTCCACTTATGTCGAAGCTGTTGTATTTGCATTCGTCCCCCTTGGTTTCAGGGGGCCTGAAGAAGTCTTCCTCGGCCTTTTCGGCTTCCTCTTCGGTAAGGCAGCTGATCGAGGTCTCCACCTTGCCGAGCTGTTCCTTGAACATGGCCTGCAATTCCGGAGGCATATCCGGCATGTCCATCTTGACGATCTTGAATTGCGCTTCCCAGCGGCCCGGATTCGGCCGGATGCCGGCGCCCGCCACCTTGGCCGCGACCGATTCGGCGCTCTCATCCTTGCTCTCGATGCTGTCTTGGCTGCTGCATCCTGCAAGCGGCGCGACCCCGAGCGAAAATGCAGCCAGCGCGGCGATACGGAAATTCTCGGTCATTTGTCGATACTCCGGGCAGTTCGGCAAAAAGCGTATCAAGCCTATCTATGCCTGCCAATCCATTAACGCCGAATGGCTCAGCGCGCATAGGACGGGTCGTTTCTGTCGCGACGAGCATCGCCCGTCTTCGGCCCGTCGCAATATTCCGGGACGGGGTCCGAGCGGGCCCAGTCGAGAACGCATCGGCGCCGGGCGATACGCCATTCATCGCCACGGCGTTCCATCCGGTCGATATAGCGAACAGCGGCAACGTAATCCCGTTCCGGCCCGTTTTCGTCTGCCGCGATGCGATGGGTCGCCGTGGTGTAGAATTCGCACCAGGCGCTGTCCCCATCCACCTCTATCAGCTGATTGCCGGTGGCATGGGTGGTCACGGTGAAACGCGCCAGACTCTCCCTGGCCATATCCATGAACTCGTCGACGCTGCCGGAGAAAAAGCTGAAATCCAGCACTGCATCTTCATGGAAGCAGGTCCGGTAGAGTTCGAAGTCCCTGCGGTCCGCCGAGCGGCAATAGCGCAGTTGCACGTCCCTGATCGCGGACTCGGCCAGCAGATCGTCGATGGTCTTGGGCATCTTCTCCTCCATATGATCGCCTTTGCGTCCGGAAGCGATAGCTTGCCGTCCGGCGAGTCTGGACAAGCGTTACACGATGGTGTGAACTCGCGCCAAACCCGCGACAATGCGGGAGACGGGAACGACGGATAGCGAAAGGCGAGCCTCTTGAAAGTGGCAATCATCGGTGCCGGGTTCGGGAAATACGCCGTGGCCCCGGTTTTCAGCAAGCTCGGCCTCGAAACCGAAGTGGTCACGCCGCGCGACGCGGCGGCGGTCGAGCGCGCGATTGCATCGGACGCGGATCTGGTCTCGATCCATTCTCCACCCTTCATGCATCACGACCATGTGATGATGGCGCTGGAGCGGGGCCGGAACGTTTTGTGCGACAAGCCGTTCGGCCTCAATGCGGAACAGGCCCGCGCCATGCGCGACAAGGCGAAGGAAACGGGCGTACTCCACTTCGCCAATCTGGAAATGCGCAACAAGCCGGTGCGTGCGCGCATCCTCGAACTCGTGCTTGGCGGCGCCATCGGCGAACCGCGGCACCTGAGCTGGACTTTCATTTCGAACGGCTTTCGCGGCGGCACGCATGGCTGGGTGCACGACAAGGAACTGGGCGGCGGCTGGATCAATGCCTACGGCTCGCACCTCATCGATTTCATGCGCTGCCTGTTCGACAGCGAAGTCGCCGATTGCGGCGGGGTGATGCGGACCGAATGGGCCACGCGCAAGGACCGCGACGGCAAGGAACAGGACGCCACGGCCGAAGACGCCTATTCCGCATGGTTCCTGATGGAGAACGGCTGCACCGTCTCCCACGACACCGGTTATTGCGCCCCGGTGCCCTTGCCGAGCCGGGTCACCGTCACCGGCAGCGACGGGGCTATCGAGGTCATCAACGATACCAAGCTGACACTGCGCAGCACTGTCGATGTCGAAGGGCTATCCGCCGAGGAACGAATCAAGCGCGGTCTGCTGCCCAATGAGGGCGATGCCGTCGAGGATTTCACGCCCGCGCCGGGCGAAGCGCACGAACCCTCGCTGATGCCCTGGCTCGCGCAGGTGAAGCAGGCGCTGGAAACGGGCACTCAGATCAAACCGAATTTCGACGACGCAGTCGCCATGGCCGAGGCCATGGACATGCTCAGGAACAACATGGTGAAGGCCTGACCGCCACACACCGAGAGGGGGAGACATTGCATGGATGGCATGGACGAAACATTCGACTTCGTCGTCGTCGGCAGCGGCGGCGGCTCGATGTGTGCGGGGCTGGTGATGCGCAAGGCCGGCAAGAGCGTGCTGATCCTGGAAAAGACGGACCTGATCGGCGGCTCCACCGCCAAGGCCGGCGGAGTGATGTGGATCCCCGCCAACAAGTTCATGGCCAACGCCGGCGTCAGGGACAGCGTCAAGCAGGGCGAAGAGTATCTCAATTCCGTGGTCGAGGCCTATCCGGGCGACGCGCCGGGCACCAGCCGCGAACGGCGCCACACCTATATCACCGAAGCCAACGCGATGATCGATTTTCTCGAGCGGCAAGGCGTCCCGTTCGAGCGGGCGCCGCTCTGGCCGGACTATTACGATGACCGGCCCGGCGGCACGCTGGGCCGCACGGTCCACGCCAAGGTCTTCAACGTCAACGAGCTCGGCGCATGGAAGGGCAAGCTGCGCCGCGGCAGTTTCGACTTCTCCCTGCCGATTTTCGAGATCACGCGGCTGCCGCTGATCAAGCGTTCGTGGCAAGCGCGCCGCATCGCCGTCAAGGCGGTCCTGAAGGGCTTCTACGCCAAGCTGACGGGCAAGCACTTTGTCACGGCCGGCACGGCGCTTCAGGGCCGGATGCTCAAGACGGCAGTCGCTGCCGGGGTGGAGCTGCGGACGCATTCTCCGGTGAAGGGCGTCATCTTCGAAGGCGACCGGGTAGTCGGCGTCGAGACCGAAAAGGACGGCAAGCCCTGGCGGGTCGGCGCCAGTCTGGGCGTGCTGCTCAACGCCGGCGGCTTCTCGCACAACCAGGAGATGCGCGACAAATATATCCCGCACACCAAGGTGGAGTGGACCCACACGGCGGAGGGCGACACCGGCGATATGCATCAGGAACTGATGCGGATCGGCGCGCAGATGGCGCAAATGAACGAGATGGTCGGCAACCAGATGATGCTGCCGCCCAATGCCGAGGCAGCAGGCGCGCAGATGCAGCTCGCCAAGCCGCACGCCTTCATGGTCGACCAGACCGGCGTTCGCTACATGAGCGAAGGCGGCTCCTACATGCTGTTC
>JAGREL010000061.1 GCA_020446575.1 Novosphingobium sp.
CTCAAGGAGAATGTCATCGTCGGCCGCCTGATCCCTGCGGGCACCGGCGCGGGCATGAACCGCATGCGCGTCGCCGCCTCCAGCCGCGACGCAGCGCTGCGCGCCCAGTATCGCAAGATGCAGGAAGCGCTGATTGCCGCGCAGACTGCAGAGGAAGAGCACGAAGCCGAACTCCAGCAGGGCCCCGAAGCCGCAATCGGCGACGATCCGATCGCGACGATGGAAGGCGAGACCCACGGCACCGATGCCGATGCGGGTGACTACCTGCAGGAAGGCACGGAAGGCGAGGCAGGCACCGAGGAGTAAGCCCTTACACCTTTGCGGCTTAGCCGAAACAAGAGGCCCCGCCGGAGCGATCCGGCGGGGCTTTTTCTTACCGGTGGAGCCAAATCCCCACGGCAATGGAAATACCCATTTGGGTTTGGTGGAGACCAAGCATCGGCTCGGCCCTCACCATGGATAGGCGAGCTGCATTGAAGCCCTCCGATCGCCCGCATATAGGATCAAGAATTCCATAAGGCGCGATCGACTGAATTCGATCTGAGGATATTGCTGCGCTCTTGTATCATGCGCCCGACTGTTCGACAGACGGATCGGGCCGGCCAATGGGAGAAATGGCATGCTGGAATCGAAAACGAGAAAAGTCCCGACATTGTGCCGGATCTGCCTCGCTCATTGCGGCGTGCTGGCGACTATCACGGATGGCAAGCTTACCAAAGTCGAAGGCGATCCGGACAATCCCATGTTCAAGGGATATTGCTGCCCGAAGGGTCGGGCTATCCCCGACATGCAATACGATCCGAAAAGGCTGCTCGCGAGCCAGAAGCGGCAGGACGACGGAAGCTTTGCGCCAATCCCCTCCGGCCAGGCGATAGACGAGATCGCGGTGCGTCTCTCACGGCTTATCGCGGAACATGGCCCGCGCTCGGTGGCGATGTACCAGGGAACCAGCTCCACGGCGCAAGCATTGGCCACGCCATTCGCGCTGGGCTTCCTTGAAGCAATCGGTTCGCCGATGTTCTTTACCCCTGCCACGATCGATCAGCCCGGCAAGCTGATTGCGCTGGCGCTGCATGGCTACTGGATGGGCGGTGACCTCGATTTCGAGAAATCGGACAGCTGGATCCTGGTGGGCACCAATCCCGTCATTTCGAAGGCCGTAGGCGTGCCCAGCGTCAATCCCGGTCTCATCCTCAAACGAGCGCAGCAGCGCGGCATGAAACTTGTCGTCATCGATCCCCGCGAGTCAGAGACGGCCAAACGCGCGGCCCTGCACATCCAGCCGCGGCCAGGCGAGGACGCAAGCATCCTCGCCGCGATACTTAACGTCATCATCAGCGAAGGACTCTACGACAAGGATTTCGTGGCTGAGAATGTTGCCGGTTTCAATGCCCTGGCTGCGGCTGTCGCGCCCTTCACTCCTGAATATGCCGCGAAGCGCGCTGGCGTTCCCGCACAGCAAATGATCGAAGCCGCCCACCTATACGCAAGGGCCGACCACAAGACCGGCATGGTGAATGCCGGAACCGGACCCAATTTCACCTTGCGAGGCAACATCATCGAATATCTCGCGCTCTGCATCACGACCGTTTGCGGAGCCTGGGGACGTGCTGGCCAGCCAGTGAACCGGCCCAACGTACTCTTGCCCGCTTTCACGCCCAAGGCGCAGCCGGCCGGGCCGTTCCCGGCCTGGGGTTTCGGAGAGAAGATGCGCGTCCGCGATCTGGGCATGTCCGCGGCCGGCCTGCCCGTCACCGCCCTGCCCGAGGAAATCCTGATGGAGGGGGAAGGACAGGTAAAGGCGCTGATCTGCATGGGCAGCAACCCCATGGCCGCCTGGCCCGACCAGCGGATGACGCAAAGGGCGATGGAAGCGCTCGACCTGCTCGTCTGCATCGACGTTCAATTCTCGCAGACCGCGCGGCTGGCAGACTATGTGATTGCTCCCAAGGTCCACCTTGAAACGCCGGGAACGAGCTATACCTGCGAGAACATCAAGTATTACACCATAGGCTTCGGCTTTCCCGGCGCTTATGGCCAGTACAGCCCGCCGCTGGTGCAACCGCCTGAAGGCGCGGACGTGATCGAGGAGTGGGAGTTCTACCACGGCCTCGCCAAGCGCATGGACCTGGATCTGCATCTTACCGCCTATTACGGATTTTCCACTTTCGAAGAATCGCCACCCTTGCGGGTCAGGATCGGCCGGGATGACACGCTTGACACGCAAGAGCTGCACATGAAGCTCTGTTCCAAGGCGCGCATTCCCATTGAGGAGGTCGCCAAGTATCCGCACGGACACATTTTTGATGTCGAGGCGATCGTGGAGCCGAGGGATCCGGACTGCACGAACCGGCTCGACATCGGCAATCCCTACATGATGGACCAGCTGGCCGGAATCCTGAAGGGGGATTCGCCAACTCGTCAATCCGATTCGGAGTTCCGCTTCCGGCTTGTCTGCCGTCGCCACAACAATTTCATGAATTCAAGCGGCACCCAGCTTCCACGGCTCAATCGCGGCCGGCCGTTCAATCCAACCTACATGCATCCCGACGACATCGCCGCACTCGGCCTGGCGTCCGGTGACAGCATAGCCGTTTCCTCCCGGCATGACGCCATCCCGAGCATTCTCCAGGAGGATGTCAGCCTGCGTCGCGGAGTAATCGCGATGCACCATGCCTTTGGAGGTCTCGTGGATGACGACGATAAATATCCGTCACAAGGGAGCAACATTGCGCGCCTCATTTGCAACGAAGCCGAATATGATCCCATTACGGGTATTCCGCGCATGAGCGATATTCCGGTCAATGTGACGCGGGCGCCTGTTCCGGCCTGAATTGCCCCAAATTGACGTGCCGCCTCGAATAATTCGGGAACTGTGTCTCGACGGGCAAGGCAGAATCGCGCGCTTGGGCGCAAGACAAATGCGGTCTAAATACGGCGACATGTTTCGCCCTGCTCCCTCGGTCGGCTTCGTTCTTGCCTTTCTATGCAGCTGCACTGGCCAGGCCTCCCTGTCCCACCCGCAGGATCCGCCTTCAACACCGGCCCGGGAAAGTCCCGCCGGCGATCGCGCTCCAGGCAGTGTGCTTGACGCGCCTCATGCGGCCTACCCCGGCGAAAAGACCCAGATCCTGAGCGAAGCCGATGCACAGCGCCTGCTGCACAACAAGGGCGTAACTCTGCAGTGGATCGACTGGAACACGCGCGGCACGGCGGTGGTTTCTCCGCGCGACGGCTTGTGGACGCTGCGTGCCGCGCAGGCCGGCGGCAAAGGCCGGCTGTTCCTTGACGGCACCATCACCGAGATCGGCGAGGGCTATTTCACCTTCGACGGCACGATCCGCATCAGCGACACGCCCGATCCGGGCCGGCAATGCGAGAACACCAAGAGCTGGCATTTCGCTGTCACCCAGAACCGGCCCTATTACCGGCTGCGCGAATTCGAATGGTGCGACGGCCTGACGGACTATATCGACATCTACTTCTGACCGCCGAAACTCGTCAGCGCTTCGCCGTCGACTCGCATGATCCGCCATTCGTCCATCGGCCGGGCGCCCAGCTTGCGGTAGAATCCGATCGCCGGCTCGTTCCAGTCAAGCACCGACCATTCGAGCCTTGCGCAGCCACGCTCGGCGGCCAGCCGCGCGACATGCGTCAGCAGCGCCTTGCCAAGCCCTTCCCCGCGCGCGGTGGGCCGCACGAACAGGTCTTCGAGCCAGATTCCGGGCCGTCCCTCGAAGGTCGAGAATGTGTGAAAGAACAGGGCGAAGCCCTGCGGCTCCCCGCCGATCTCGCCGATCAACGCTTCCGCATGGGGCCTGGGACCAAAGAGATGTTCGCCAAGCTGCGCCTCGTCGAACCGGACTTCGTGGCTCAGATTCTCGTAATCCGCCAGCTCGCGAATGAAGGCTGCGATCAGCGGCAGGTCGGACGAAACCGCAGGCCGGATACCGACAGGCATCACTCCGGATTGTCGTCGTCGAATTCGAGCGAGCCGACGCTCAACCGGTCGATACGGGCGCGGCGCAACTTCAGCGAGCCGATCGAGAGGCGCCCTATAGCCAGTGCCCCGATCGCGACCGCGCCCATGGCCAGCGCGCCCAGCGCGAATGCCCCAACCGCGAGCGCACCCGCCGAACCGGCGCCCAGCGCACCGGCACGCGCGACCACAGGCAAATGCCTGCTCTCTTCCGCCGGCAGCACTTCCTGCTCCAGCTCACTCTGCCGCGTCGGCATGTCCTGCATAATTCGCCTCCGCTTCGATTTCGGCGGCCTTCTGTTCGACCAGCGCTACGATGTGATCGAGCATGTCTTCGCTCTGCACATGGTGATCGGTCACGCCGGACAGATAGACCATATGCTTGCCGTTGCCGCCACCGGTGATGCCGATGTCGGTCTCGCGCGCCTCGCCCGGCCCGTTGACGACGCAGCCGAGCACGGAGAGCGAGAGCGGTGTCTTGATGTGCTGGAGGCGGTCTTCCAGCGCCTGGACCGTGCGAATCACGTCGAAGCCCTGCCGTGCGCAGCTCGGGCAGGAGACGACACGCACGCCGCGCGTCCTCAGGCCCAGCGCCCTCAGTATCTCGAAGCCGACGCGCACTTCCTCCTCGGGCTCGGCCGAGAGCGAAACGCGGATAGTGTCGCCGATCCCGGCCCAGAGCA
>JAGREL010000417.1 GCA_020446575.1 Novosphingobium sp.
CATCGATGAAATGCTTGAACTCGGTCACGAAACCATCTCCAAATAAGTGCCGATCGCGGCCTCGGCCGCCCGGATGTCCTGCTCGGTCGAACCGCCCGAAGCGCCGACAGCGCCTACGAGATAGCCCGCGTCGAACAAGGGAAGCCCTCCGGGCACATCCGTCAAGCGGGGGCGCCGGAGCAGCCCGGCGCGAACCTGCTCGCTTTCCTGCGCGAGGGCGTCGGCAAGGTCCGCCGTGGACAGACGCATGCCGGCGGCGGTCCAGGCTTTGTCGATCGACAGGTCGGTCGAGATCGAAAAGGCCTCGGGCATGCGAAGAAAGCCGGCGAGGCCGCCCGCTGCATCGACCACGGCAATGCAAAGGCGCGCACCGTCGGCCTCGGCCTGCGCGCGGGCGCTCGTCAGCATCCGCTCGACAATGGGCGCTGAGAGAATTGGCGACCGCATCAGTTCAACAATCCGCTAGGGTCCAGGGGGAGTGGCCGGACATGGAGGTCGGACGCCGGGATGATGCGGCAGGCCAGCACAATCCCCTCGTCTTCGTCCTCGCGCGAAATGCGTGCCCGGTTCATCGCCATGCTACGGTACGCGCCCTCGACGACCTTGATCCGGCAGACACCGCAGCCACCGCTTCGGCAGCCAATACTCAGGACGGTAACGCCATCCGCCACGAGGCTCGCGAGCAGCGTGCGGTCGGCTGCTGCGCGGAAGCGCTGCGCCTGCCCCTCAAAACTGATCTCGAAACGCTGCATGAGCGAACCATCCTGCCCCGATATTATCAAAGGGCCGCGCATCGTCGGCCTCGTTGACTCGGGTGGTAAGCGTCGCTCGCCATACCGGCAAATACCATTTCAAGTCGCCCTTGATACGGCCAAGGTATCAGCGCTATGATCTGGCCATGAAACTTCACCAGCTGAATTATTTCATCGCGGTCGCCGAAGAAGGCCATGTCGGACGGGCAGCCGCGCGGCTCAACATTTCCCAGCCGCCGCTCACGCGGCAAATCCAGCAACTCGAGCAAGAATTGGGCGTCGCGCTGTTCGAGCGGCACGCTTCGGGCATGGCCTTGACCGAACCCGGCAAGCTCTTCCTCGAAGAAGCGCGCCATGCGCGTTCGGTGCTCGAATTGGCTATCGACAGGGTCAAAAGAGCTGGACGCGGCGAGCTCGGCCGCCTCGATGTCGGCATTTTCGGATCAGGCATCCTCGGAACAATTCCGAGGATCATTCACCAATTTCGCAGCCGGTACCCGGGGATCGACGTGTCGATTCACTCGATGACAAAGGACGCGCAGATTCACGCGCTCCGGAACCGAACCCTGAGCGTTGCCTTCAACCGATTGCTGGAACCGCTGCCCGACATCACGATCGAATGCGTCGAGCGCGAGCCCATATTCCTTGCCGTCAATACCAATAGCGGTCTTGCGAAGGAGGATTCGCTGAAACTGGGCAACCTAAAAAAGGAGAGCTTCATTCTCTTCCCTACCGTCGGTCGCCCGGGCTTCATCGAGAAGGCGCGAGGCATATGTCACGATCTCGGCTTCGTGCCCCGGGTCGCACAGGAAGTCGGCGATGTGATGACGGGCGTAGCGCTTGTCGCCTCGGGATTCGGAGTGGCGATGGTGCCAAAAAGTGCCACCGCGATCGATATCGAACATGTCGTTTACAAGCCCCTCGTAGATCTTCCCGACTCGGCGAAGGTCGATCTGAGCTGCGTGTATATGACCGACGACACCTCACCGATCCTGGCACGCTTCCTCGAGACGTTGCGCGAGGTCACCGAGAGCGTGCAATGACAAGATAACAGGCTACGGCCGCGTCGGCCGCCGATGATCTGCCCCTAGGGAAATGCGGTGTCTTCGCGGACCGCAATACCCGAACGGTATCAAGGATGCGCCCAAACAGTATTTGCCGGTAATGACGGACCTCCATAGACGGGCGATCGAAGAGCGGTAGGGAGAGACCGATCGGCACGCGGCTTGTGGCCGCCGATTCCTCTGACCTCCGTTCCCGCGTTCGACGACAATAAGCCGTGGCAAACACGGCGGGAACCTGAAGGGAGAGATGATGAATATCCTCAAGCTGCGCGGCGCATCCTTGGCCGTACTCGCGCTCGCATCGGCCTTGCCGGTCCAGGCCTTCGCACAGACCGAAACGACCAACGGCAGCGCAACCGAAGAGGCTGCGGCTGAAACCGGGGGTCTTCAGGAAATCGTGGTGACGGCGCAGAAGCGCTCGGAAAATGTCCAGGACGTGCCGATTGCCATCACCGCGGTTTCGGGCGCAGCCCTGCAGGAAAAGGGCATCACCGACGTTGCCGCGCTCGCCGGCCAGGCCCCGAGCGTGACGCTGAAGTCGACTGCTGCCTTCGGCGGCTCGACCGCGACGCTCTACTCTTATATCCGCGGCATCGGCCAGAACGACTTCGCATTCAACGTCGAGCCGGGCGTCGGGCTCTATGTCGATGGCGTCTATCTCGCCCGCAACATCGGTGCGAACGTCGACCTGCTCGACCTCGATCGCGTCGAAGTCCTGAAGGGTCCGCAAGGCACGTTGTTCG
>JAGREL010000418.1 GCA_020446575.1 Novosphingobium sp.
ACGACAGCGACGAGGACGCGCGCGAGCTTGTCCGCCTGATCCGAAAGTACAAGCTGCCCGCCAAGGTCAACCTGATCCCGTTCAATCCCTGGCCGGGCGCGCCTTACGAATGCTCAAGCCCGGATCGCATCCGCCGCTTCTCCGAGATCATCTTCGAATCGGGGATCAGCGCCCCCGTGCGCACTCCGCGCGGGCGGGACATCGATGCGGCTTGCGGGCAGCTCAAAACGGCTGCCGAAAAGAAGAGCCGGGCCGAACTCGAGCGGCTCTGGGCGGAAAAACAGGCCGCTCTGGGCTGAGCGCAGACGGTTGCGCTTTCCTCAGTCCTGATCCCGGCGGCGATATGCGTGGGTCAGCATGGTGACGCTCCGGTCCATGTCGCAGAACTGTTCCAGATCCTGAGAAATCGCAGGATCGAGCAGGGCCCGCACCGCGTCGTCCTCGCTCGCGAACCAGCTGTCGATGATGGCATCGAAGGGGAAGAGTGGCAGCGGGTCGTGGATGGGGTGATCATGCGCGTAGCGGACCGCCGCTTCATCGAGAGCGCCGCGTGCGACCTCCGCATGCGCGCCGTTGAACCGTTCCTCGAAGGCTTCGCGTGAGAGTCCGGGCTTGCGCGCCAGGAAACGGATTATGCCGTATTCGCCGTACTTGCCGTCCTTGAGAACGGTCTCGGTGCAATAATAGCTGAACTTGGGCGTCAGCATGTCGAAGACGCGCAGCTCGTCCTTGTCGATCAGCGCACGCTCTTCCTTGGAGAATCCGCCGCCCTGCAGGGTTTCGACAGTCTTGCTGACGCCTACGGCTACTCCGTCGTGATCGTGGGACAGTTCCGGCAGGTCGACAGGGCGTCCCTCCAGGGTCGGCTGGTCGATGCGGTTGCAATAGCAGGAATAGGTGATGTCGTTTGCCACGAAGGCGAACTGGTTTGCGAATTTGGCATGGGAGACCCATGTCTCCGGCCAATCCTTCCGGCTCACTGTCGGATTTCGCCGGGCCAGATAGATCAGTTTGTACATCGTGTTTTCCCGATCGGCCTGAGCCCGCCTAAAGCAAATCCTCTTCCCGAAAGACGGCAATGGATTCGATGCTCTTCATCATGATGAGCTGAATCTGGCGCTCCGTTCGGGTCTGGTACTCGCCATAGAAAGGATAGCAATCGACCATGAATGCCCAGACTTTCTCTCGTTCGGCCCCCTCCGGCTCCCGCCATGTCGCGCGAAAGGCCTGCGTGGCGATCTGAAAGTCGACCGTCTCGCTCGCGAGGATGTTGTGATACCACTGGGGCGGCGTATCGGCCCCGCCTTTCGAGGCGCAGATCACGACTTCTCCGCCAATATCGCCATAAGTCAGGGCATTGATGTAGGTCTTGCCGCTCTTGCGGCCCCTGTAGCGTATCATGCAGTGGGTTCCGAACGGATACCCGCCGGCGCCCGTGATATCCATGATGTGGCCCTGCGCTCCGCCCGAGCGCAGGTAGAGCTTGCGGTGCTCTTTGACCCACTCGAACGTCCCGGCTGGACGCGTGATTGTCGGGATGTCATCCATTCTATGTCTCTCCCAAAGGACGCTCGAGCCTAGATCAGGCATCTTCTCCAGGTTCAAGTGACCGCCCGGCCGATTTCGGCCCGAAGCGGCGCTGGGCATGCGATTAGGCGTATACCGGCAACTCCGCCCCCGCGGCGATCGTGTCGACGCGTCCGCCGATCCACACCGCGCCGTCTTCATCCTGGGAGCAATGGATGCGTCCGTCCGCTCCGACTTTCCGCCCCTGGCCGGCGACGTAGTCTCCATGCGCCAGACCGCTGGCGAACAGGTGAATTGCGACGCCCGCGTTGAAGCTCCCGGTCACGGGATCCTCGGCCAACCGGCCCTGTCCGGGGACGAAAAATGCGCGCAGTTCCCATGAGGTTTCCAAGCCCTCAGGCCAGGGGCCAGCCAGGCCGAATTCGGTGCCTACCGGTGCCTTGGCCATCGGCTCCGCCGCCAGCACGTCCTGCGCCGAGCGCAGCCGCAGCAGCTGCCATTGCGGGCCGTTGACGACATGCACCGCCTCGACAACCGCTTCTTCCGGCACACCAGCCAGCCGCGCGGCCTCGGTGCGTTCGGTGTCGCTCAGCGGGCCCGAACGGATCAGCGGCGGAGCCATGAAGGCAAGCAAATCGCGCTTCTGTCTTACTTCTACCAGCCCCACACCGCATTCCTGGACGACTACGCCCTCACGCTTCGGCTTCCCGCCGGCGCGGAGCCAGGCATGGCAGGTGCCGAGTGTGGGATGGCCGGCGAAGGGCAACT
>JAGREL010000419.1 GCA_020446575.1 Novosphingobium sp.
TGCGCACGCGGTACATCGCCTCGCCTTCTTCCCATAGCGGATCGAGTTCTTCCCCGAGCTGCCAGTAGAAATGGTAGACGATGAGCGGCGCGCCCTCGACCCAGGCGGTCCATTCGTAATGCTGGCCGCCCACGGTGCCTGCCTTAACTTCTCCGAACTTGTGCTTGATGTCTTTCTTCGCCTTCGAAACCTCGAACTTGACTGTGACTTCCTCGATCTCCTTGCCCAGCGCTTCGGCGATCATGCTCATCGACGAATAGAAGAACTTGTAGGTTTCCGGCGATCGCCGCGGGTTGGCCAGCAGCTCCTCGGGATCGGCGCCGAACCCCATGATCTCGGTATAGATCATGGGATTGCGCACCTTGTCGATGATCTCGGTCACCTCGATGCAGTCGATCCGGTTCATCAGCCGCGCCAGAGTGATCGGCAGGATGTCGCCGGAAAAGCCCGGATGGATTCCGCAGCCGTGGAACGAGCTGTTCCCCTCGCGGCAGGCGGCCTCGACCCGTTCGGCCTCCTCGGGGATCCACTTGTTGGGCAGGAAGGGACCTGCCGGCGAGACCACGTTCTTGCCCGACGCCAGCAGTCTGCAGACATTGTCGATCGGCGGGGTCATCATGCTCGGCGCGAAAAGCACGCAATCGGCATCCATCGCCACGATCGCGTCCTCATCATCGGTCGCGAGCACTCCGGTCTTTGGCAGGCCGACCAGATCGCCGGCATCCTTGCCGACCTTCTCCGGGTTGGTGACCAGGACACCCACGAGCTCGATCTCCGGATTCTCGATGAAGTATTTCAGCGCTGCGGATCCGACTACGCCGGTGGCCCACTGGATGACGCGGTATTTCTTGTTGGACATGGTTTTGCCTCTTCCCGATGCTGTGTGTCAGTTCAGTCCGCGGACCTGGCCGCCGTCGACGCGATAGTTGGCGCCGGTGATGTAGCCCGAGAGCGGGCTCACCAGCAGGCAGGCGACCATGGCAAGCTCCCTGGGTGTGCCCACGCGCCCGACCGGCGGTATTTCGAACACGTCCAGCTTCGCGAAATTCTCCGCCACCTCGTCGAAACTCATGTCCGGATCGCCGAATTTCTCGCGGCCGAAGCGCAACAGGCCGTCGACCATGACAATGCCCGGAGTGAGGACATTGGCCGTCACGTTCACGCCCCTGAGCGAGCCCGCGAGACTGACGGTATAATTCTGCAACGCCGCCTTCGCCGCCGAATAGTCGACGCCCATGTAGTTGGGCTGCATGGCAACCGCGCTCGACACGTTGACGATGCGCCCGAATTTCGCGGCGACCATGCCGGGCACGCACAGCTGGCACAGGTGCACCGCGCCCAGCGTGTTGGCGCGGTAGTTGGCGACGAAGTCTTCGATGTCGATTTCCGCCGGCGGCTTCGCGGAATTGCCTTTCGCATTGCCGCCTGCATTGTTGATCAGGATCTCGATATTGCCGCCGAGCGCCTCACAGGCCTCGGCATGGACTTGCTCGGCAGCTCCTTCACCGGACAATTCGCCAATGGCTACTCCTGCCGCACCGATTTCGGCGGCAACATGCTCCGCACGTTCACGGTTGCGGCCATGCACAACGACTTGCGCGCCTTCCTCGGCCAGCATGTGGACAATCGCTTCGCCGATGCCGCTGCTGCTGCCAGTCACCAGGGCGCGACGACCGTTCAACTGTAAATCCATTGGACTCCTTCCCCACCAGTCTTGCCCGCTTCTCCTGCGAGGGAAGCGGTACGTCCCAAGGCTGGCGGCCCTATCACAGGTTTTCGGGCAATGTCCCATGCAGGATTCAAGATTTTCGACGCTTTGATCCTGAGGTCGTCGATCGATACTGCGCCATCGGGTTGAGCCCAAGGTTGGCCGTACTATTCAGCGGGATCCGGTCCGTGAGGTGCAAACCGCGATACTTGCCGCGATTCGGCAATGTTGGTTCACACAAGGGGACTAAAAGGTTAATGACTTGATTCGTGTTCGAAGCTGCAGACTCGCTGAATATCTGCTGGCGGACCGCGGTTCGATGGCAGTAGAAATTGGTGTTTGCCCTTGGCGCAGCCGGGTAATCAAGGGGGCCATGCGATGTTACACAAGTTGCTACTAGTCGTTCGGGGTTGGCTTGTCATAGTTACCGCCACGATGGCGGCCGCGTGTTCGTTCCAATCAGCTAGCGCCGACGAGGAGGGTTCTGTCGCCAATGGCCGGCTGGACTTGACCGTGAACAAACGCGGGGCCGGTAACCTGACCATGATCGACATTCGAAACAACGCCCAAGAGCCGATCGTGGTGCAGCGAATTATCCTCAACAATCTCGAGAACGATCAGGATTGCAGCATCAAGGTATTTGCAACGCTGAAACAAGACGATTCTGTGACGAAGTCCGCAGGTTCTTGCGGCAATGTCATAGATCTGAAGATCGAGACCGATGCCGGAAATCTTGAGGAGAACTTCGATAGCAAAAAGGGCACCGTGGCGTTTACCTCGCACGGCGATCATTTCGATCTTCAGAATACCTCGACCGGGGCGATAGTCGTCAAACGCCTGATCCTGAACGGTCTCGAGGGCGACAGCAATTGCGACATCAAGATATTCGAATCCCTTGAGCCCGACGACTATGCCCGCATTTTCGACGGATATGCGTGCGGCGACGTCAAGTCCTACAAACTGTTGTTCGACTATCAGGGCAGTGAGAAAACTCTCGCTGAGAACCTGGTCAGGCCCCTGAAGATCACGAAGAAAGGCAGCGATTCGTCCGGATTATTCGGTAAATGATCGCGCGCAAACGCTGATACTATCCGCTTGGCCGTGGTCTGGGGGCTGCAACTTGGCCGCGCGATGAGTGACGAAGTTGAAGGAAGCGGCAAGTCTGCCGGAGGTCACTGGATGCGCAGCTGTTTCACTGCCTCGTCCACGGCTTTGGCGTGTTCCAGGAAATCCGCCAGATCGGCCAGCTTCAAAGCGCTCGGCCCGTCGCATTTTGCCTTTGCGGGATCGGGATGTGCTTCCACGAACAGGCCGGCGATGCCCAGCGCCAGGCCGGATCGTGCCAGCGCGGCCGCCTGATCGCCACGACCGTCGGCGCTGTCCGGCCGGCCGCCGGGTTTTTGCAGCGCGTGGGTGACGTCGAAGATCACCGGCGCAAAAGCCTTCATCTGGTCCATGCCGAGCATGTCCACGACGAGGTTGTTGTAGCCGAAGCTGGTGCCCCGCTCGCACAGCAGCACGCGTTCGTTGCCGCATTCGCGGAACTTGGCGAGGATGTGGCGCATTTCCTCGGGTGCGAGGAATTGTGGCTTCTTAACGTTGATGACGGCCCCGGTGCGCGCCATTGCCGCGACCAGGTCGGTCTGGCGGGCCAGGAAAGCGGGCAGCTGGATGATGTCGGCAACCTGTGCGACCGGCTCGGCCTGCGCGGGTTCGTGGATGTCGGTCAGGACGGGGACGTCGAAGCGGCTCTTGACCTCCGCGAGGAGTTCCAGCCCCTTGTCCATGCCGGGGCCGCGAAAGGAATGGATCGACGAGCGGTTGGCCTTGTCGAAAGACGCCTTGAAAACATAGGGGATGCCGAGTTCGCTGGTGACCGAAGCGAAATGGCCGGCCACTTCCATCAGCAGGTCGCGGTCCTCGATCACGTTCATCCCGCCGATCAGCACGAATGGCCGGTCGTTGGCGAAGGCGATCCGGTCGCTGAGTGCTACGGACGGCGAAGGCATGGTCTGTCTCTAGACTTTTTCGGCGGTCATCAGAAGGCGCCGCATTCCGCGAGGATCTCGTTCACGTCACGGCCCCGCGCGGCCATGATGCGAATGCGTGCCTCGTTGGAGAGCACGTCCCAGGCGGCCTCTTCCACTTCCGGCCACAGCCGGTCCGGGATCGCGACGACGCCGTTCTCGTCGCCGAAGATCATGTCGTCGTGGCGGATTTCGACGTCGCCGATACGGATGGGCCGGTTCATCGAGCCCAGCGTGCCTTCATATTTGATATCGTCGCAATAGCTGTTGCGTGCATAGACCGGCAGGCCCAGCAGCGAGACGTCGCGGCTGTCACGGGTGACGCCGTCGATCACTGCGCCCACCGCGCCGGAACGGACCGCGAGCGTTGCGTTGAGGTCGCCGAAATAGGCATGATCCGGCGCTTCGTTGGCCACGGCGATCACGCACCCCGGCCGGACGAAGCGGTAGCTGTCCAGCGCGTCGTAAATCCCCTTCCAGCGGTCGCCGTCGCGCTCTTCCGGGGGAATGGCGACGAGCTGGAGGGTGCGGGCACGCCCAAGCATCCTGCCGGGACTGGTGGCGTGGATTGCTGGCGGCAGCACCGCGCGAAACCCCATCTCCTTGGCGATATCGGCCAGGACGGGAGAGGAGAGATAGGGCTGCAGTGCGCGCATCCGGGTGACTTCGGTAGCGCGCAGGCCCGCGCATAGTGCTTCGGCCATGGCAAAATCTGCCGGGTTGTTGATATCGACCTGTTCGGTCGGATCGAGCTCGAACAGGATCGGATTTCTTCCGAAACGCTGTTCGGGCGGTTCCTCGCCGTCGCGGCGACGGACGATGTAGAGGCTCATTGCCTCGACCACGGTGGGATCGAGTTCGACGCTGTTGGGAATGCGGCCGCGGCCATAGGCGGGCTCACTGCCCGACCAGCAATATTGTCGGGCACTGGCGACGCCGACCAGGCTATCGGCTTCGGGTTCGTCGATCATGCGCTGGATGGCCCGGCCGACCGTATCGGCGGTGACGAAAGGCGCGGTGCACAGGATCTGGACGTAGAGGTCGGCAGGTTCTGCATTGGCGCATTCCCAGGCAAAGAGGGCGTGCCCGTCGCAGGAATTGTTCGCTAGGTTTTCCGGGCGTTTCAGCCATTTGACCGGTAAATCTTCCGCAAGTTCTGCAATGTCCTCGGCTTCGGTGTCGAGATAGACCGTATCGATCGCGGCGCAGGCGACCAGTTGCCGCAGTTTGCGGCGGAACAGGTGGTCACCGTCGAGGATCTGCAGGTTCTTGTTGGCGATGCGTTCGCTGGTGCCCTTGGCCGGCACGAAAGCGACGACGCGGGGACGGGTCGCGAAAGAGGCGTGGACGTTCATAGACTTTGCACCAGATCGACGCTGTGCACCATTCCGACCAGGTGGCCGCTATCGTCGGTCACGGGCAGGACAAGCAGGCCGGAGCCATGAGCACGCATCAGTTCGAGCGCGTCGCCGATCGTGGCGCTGGCGGACAGGACCACCGGATCGGTGCGCATTACCGCGCTGGCGGCAACGCCATAAAGGTCGGTGCGAGACTGGACGGCGCGGCGCACGTCGCCGTCGACGATGATGCCGAGCAGGCGATTGTCATGGTCGATGACGCAGGCCGCGCCCATCAACCCGGCCGACATTACGCTGGCGGTTTCGGCAAGCGCCATGTGCGGCATCACCACCGGCATGGCATCGCCGGTCCGCATCAGCGAGGCGACGGGCAGGGCATGCTGGCCGAGCTGGCCGGCGGGATGGCATTTCAGGAAGTCGTCCCGGGTAAAGCCGCGCAGGCGGCTGGCGGCGACGGCGATGGCATCGCCCATCGCCATTTGCAGTGTAGTGCTGGCGGTGGGGGCCATGCCGATGTGATCTGCCTCGCGCGTGACCGGCAGGTCGATTAGCGTATCGACGGCCCGGCCGAGCGGCGACGCCGCCCTTCCGACCAGTCCGATCAGGTGACAGCCGCGTGCCCTGAGGCCGGGCACGATGCGCAGGATCTCGGCAGTGGTGCCGCTGTTGGAGAAGAGCAGTACGACGCTGCCCGGTAGGACTGCGCCAAGGTCGCCATGGGCCGCATCGCCAGCCGACAGGGCAAAGGCGGGCGTGCCCAGGCTGGAGAGTGTTGCGGCGATCTTGGCGGCGACAAGCCCGGACTTGCCGACGCCGCAGCACAGCACGGGATTGGCCGCATCGGCGACACAGGCAATGGCATCGGCCAGCGCGAGCGGAGGATCGGCGACGATCCTGTCGATCACGGCGGCTTCCTCGCGCAGCACGTCAAGCGCCCAGCCGGTTGGCCCGACGGGCTCGGCCACTTCCTGCAGCACGGCTGACCGGGACTGGCGCGCCTGAGCCATCAGGCCGCTTCCTTCTGCTGCTGGTGCAGGATCTCGGCGTTGGACTCGATGATCCAGTCGGGAACCTTGCCCGAGACATGGGCAAGCAGTCGCTCCAGGTTCAGCTTGTTCGGGTTGAAAACCCGCGTGCCGAGATGCCAGCAGAAATAGCGGTGGGCGGCAACCGGGTCGGGCGCGGCCAAGCCGTTCCCGTTCCAGTTGCGGATAGCCGGATCGTCCAGTTCGGCGGCATTGAGCCAGCCTGCAAGGTGCGAATTGCCAACGCGTACCATTGGCGTGGCGGCATGGGCAGCCAGCGACCAGCTCTTGCTCTGGTCGATCAGCATCGCATCGGCATGGACGGCGAGCGCGGCGGTCGCGCCTCCGGGAACGTCTTCGACTTCGCAAAGGGCGACGCGATCGTGATTGCAATGCACCAACTGGTGGATTTCCGCGCGGTTGACGTAGAGCTTGTTGAGCGGGTGATCGCTGAGCGCGAGAAACACATCCTGGTCGACGGTCTCCAGCAGATGGCGCAGCAAGTCGACCGCGCAGGGAAATCCGCTGTGCATCAGGAAGAAATTCTCCCTGTGCTCGTAATGCAGCGGCACCGCGAGAACCGGGCGTTCGGGCGGCAGGCCCAGTGCACCGCGCCAGTCCGGCCCGACGGACGGATGGCGGAAGCGGTCCGATTCCTCCCAGATGTCGGCAAAGGCGGTTACGCAGCGGTCGATGGTTTCCGTCGCGTCCTCCGGCATGACGCCAAGGCTGAACGGCACCTCCTCGACGAGAATGCGCATGGGAAGGATCTCGAATGGCGGGGGTGCGCCTTCCATGATGTAGCGGACGGTTCCCGGAAACTGCTTCGCGGTGGCGAAATCCGCGCTGCGGGCGAGTGTCAGCTCCGGGTCGATCTGGTTGACCAGCTCGACCAGTCCGGGAACGCTGCTGCCGTTGCAGCGGAACTGGTCCGGCTCGCCCTCGTCGATCACATGCCAGAATATCCTGCCAAGATCGGCCAGCGGCGCGAGCTGGTGTCCCTCGATGCCGGTATTGCGCCACAGCGGGGCGACCATGACATGCAGCTCCGCATCATCGTGCAAGGCGCGCAGCATGGGCGCGATCATGTGGTCGAACCACCAGGGGGTGACGACCGGCAGGTAGAACAGGATCCTCATGAGCGCCCCCATGCGAGGCGGCGCCACGGCCAGCGATCTGCGGATGTGTCTCCATCCTGCATCGGCATTGTATCGCGTCCCCTTCGCATTTCGACCGTTACAGGCGCTATATCTCGGCGCCGATAACGGGATTTCGCCGTTATCGGCGTGGATGGTTAATGTTCGGTAACCATGAAGGGCCGCAGAACTCCTTGGATCTGGAGCTGGCCGGAAGCCGGGGTTCCAGCTTTTGCGGGGTGCGGCACATCGCGATTTCGCCGACAGGAACGATGGCATTGTGGCTCGGCCTCGGCCGGCGGCCATTGCGGCTTTCTCCGGCACCGCCTAAATGGCGCCCATGCCCGGTGAAAATCTAGACAATCAGGGGCGGGGCGAGGCGAGCTGGCAATGGCCTTCGATTCATCCCGAAGGACGCAAGTTCGCCGCGATCGCGGCGGGGCTGAGCCTGCTCGCCGCCATTCCCGCATGGGAGACCATCGCCTGGCCGCTGGGTGCGCTTGCCATCTGCATCCTCGCTTTCTTTCGCGATCCGCAACGCGTGACGCCTCAGGACGAGCGTTTCATCGTTTCGCCGGCCGACGGGCTGGTCTCGCTGATCATGCAGGTCGAACCGC
>JAGREL010000062.1 GCA_020446575.1 Novosphingobium sp.
GGCATCACGCTGAAGGCGATGGGCTTCCCGACCACCATGTTCACCGTGCTGTTCGCCCTGGCGCGTACCGTCGGCTGGATCGCCCAGTGGAAGGAAATGATCGAGGATCCGAAGCAGAAGATCGGCCGTCCGCGCCAGCTCTATACCGGCCCGGTTCAGCGCGACTACGTGCCGATCGACAAGCGCTAGGCAGCGCTGGCGACTCAATCTTCTCCCGCTTCGTCGTCGGGTTGCTCCGCAGCGTCGTTCGGTGCGCGCAGACCAGGAATGCGAGGCAGCCTGAACGATGCCACCCGCATCGGATTGTCGTATGGGGTCTCTTCGAGCGCGTCCTGAGAGGAAAATCCGGGATCAGCGGGAAGATCGAGAATAAAGCGCGCGCCCTGCCCGGGTGCGCTCTGCACGCTCAGTTCGCCGCCCATCGCCCGGGCGAGCCGGCGCGAAATGTAAAGCCCCAGCCCCGAACCGCCGTCGCCGCTGCGCCCCAGGCGCTCGAACTTGTCGAAAATGCGTGGCTGGTCCTCGCTCGACAGACCCGGTCCCTGGTCGGCGACGATCACGCGGGCGCGGCCATCCTCGTCTTCCAGCCTGATCCAAATTTGCGAATTCTCCGGCGAATAGCGGATGGCGTTGCCGAGAAGGTTGAGCAGGATTTGCAGGGCGCGGCGGAATTCGGCAACGGCCGGCAGGCTTTCGCCCGACTTCGGCGCATCGATGGCGATCGTCTTCTCCTGAGCACGGACACCCAGAATCCCCGCTGCCTGGCGAGCGACCTCCGCAAGGTCGATCCGGTCGTTTGCAGTCGAAAATCCCTCCGATTCGACCACTTCGAGGTCGGAAAGATCGTCGAGCAACGCCAACAGGTGCTGTCCCGCCGTCGAGATGTCGGAAGCGTAGCTGGCGTAATCCTCGGCGACTGGGCCGGCTAGCCGCGTGCGGATCGTTTCCGCATTCGCGATGATCCGCGCGATAGGCTGGCGCAGTACCGGGGCAATGTCGCGGCCGACAAGGCCCTTCCCTGCGTTCTTTTCCTTCCCGGCCTCCGCGTCCGGAGTCTCTTTCCCCGTTTCGGCCTGCGGCAGTGGCGTTTCGGCGGTCAGAAGCAGTTCGAAACCTGCGGGGTCATCGCCTGGAGCTTCCTGCGGCAGTAGCCGTGCCCGCCAGCCTCGCTGCGAACCGGGCACTGAAAGGCTGGCTCCGTCGAGCAGGCGCCAATGCATCGGCTGATGATGGCTGTCGCCTTCGATGGATACGAAATCGGTCCAGGGCTTGCCGATACCTGCCCGCATCGCCGTGGCCAACTCGGCAAGATCCGGAGCATCGGTCTCGACGGCCAACAGCAACTGCTCCCGGTCGAGCCTTGCGCTCAGTTCGGCAAGCTCGCAGTCGATCTGGCGGTGAAGGCGGTCGGCCTGCTCGGGCTCTTCGGTGGGCAGGTTTTCGGTCCGCCAACTGCTGACGGCAATCTCGCAGCCCGGTTCCCCGTCGCTGCGCGGACCGACTTCGGCCCAGGCGCTGATCTGCTGCGTACCGTCTTGCGCCTGCAGGGTCCGCGCAAGCTTCATACCGTAGCGCCGCGCCTTGCGCACGATTTCCAGCAGTGCCGGAACCGCGATGGTGCCAGGCAGCTCTCCGCCGCAGCGCAATTGCAGGCCGGCGAGCGGCTCATCGGCGGAAATCAGGCGATCTTCCGCGTCGCTCAGGGCCCGGGCCAGGTAGGACCCGCTGGACGACATGCTCAGGCCTCCGCGTAGCTGCTCGAGACAGCAAGTAGCCCCGCCGTGCGATCGGCGTCGAGGCGTTCAAAGCCTTCGGGCGGAGCGATATCGGGGTGGAGCGCGAGAAACTGCTCCTTGACGGTGTCCGGCTTAAGCCCCGCCGCCCGCAGGGCCAGGGCAAACCGTGTCGCCTGCGTCTCGTGGGTACTGAGGGCGGCGACGTCGCGGTCCTGTCCCGATCCGATCGCCAGGGCGGACAGGAAAATCGCTACGCCGGCGTGTTCCACCGAAAGTGCCGCGACCGCCGCCCCGCCCATGTCCATGACGACGCGGGAAATGAGGCCCAGCCGGCTGCCGGCTTCGTCATAGGCGCCACGAACGGCTGCCTCGGCGGCAGCAGCGGCGCGTTCGTCTTCTTCGGCCCCGGTTCCCACGACAGTCCGCATGGCGACGAGCGCGGAGTGGAGGAGATCTCCCGGCAACTCCCTGAGCGGAAGCTGCATTCTGTGCTGCGCCCGGCCGAACCGGGCCTGCGAAGCAAGCAGTTTCATGGCGAGATCCGCAGTCGTTGCATTCGACGAAGCAATCAGCGCCTGCACGAGCGGAGAAAGCACCGGATCGAGCGCGAGGCGGGACTGGAGACGCTCGGCGAGCTGCCACTCGACCGCCAGGGCGTGAACATGGCCCAGAAAGGCCGGATTCGCGGTGATTGCCGCAGTGAGCGCCGAAATATCCTCCTGTGAGGCCTCGAAACGCTCGGTTTCACCTCCAGCCATTGCCAGCTGGCCGAGCAACTGCTCCGCGACATTGGTGAGCATGCCTCTGACACGGGCAACGATTTCCTCGGAAAACAGCGAATTGGTCTCACTGGCCAGCAAGTGCCCCAGGATCGGCGCAATCGTGCCCGCCACGGCGTCTTCCCGCGCAAGCTCCTCGCGCAGGGCGGATTCCACGGATTCCACCGTTTCGGGGCTGGCAGCTACTCCGATCATCGCATTGCCTTACCGCAGCATGGTTAAACTCGCGTTATCCGCTATTTGCGGCCCGGGATCAGGATTCCGCCAAGTGCCAGCAAGACCGTTAGCACCTGCACAGATTCCTGGATCGTGCCCGTCCCGGCGACAATCGCCAGGACGACGCTGAGCAAGGCGCGGTCCTTCACCCAGTCGGTCCAGGCGCGGTCGGAAACCCTTGGGACGAGCCTTACCAGCAGAAGCAGCAGCACCGGTGCGAAGGCGCGCTCGGGCACCGTTTCCCACGGTGTGAAGGACGCACTCCACAGTATGAGCAGGATCAGCACCAGATCCAGAACGCAGCCGAGCACCGCTACAAGCCCGGACCACGGCGGAGCATGGACTCCACCGTCGCCTTCGACACTGCGCAGCATCCTTGCGGCCTGCCTCAGCACTGCCGCGATCGCGCACAGCAGGAAACCGGTGACGATCAGGCCCAGCCAGCCCGCGCCGAGAGCGAAGACGATCGCCGCCACTGCCGCGCGGGATGCGAGCTGTCCGCCATTCCTGGCGTGCAGCAGCGAAGGTCCGAATGTCAGCACCCCCATCCGCGCGAGCCAGGACGATGGAGAAGATGCCCGTGTTTCGGCGATATGCAGCCTTATCCAGTCCCGTTCGACGGCCTGTGCCTCGGCCTCGTCGCGGATCATTCGCCAGTGTGCGCCTTCGCGTGAGGCCAGAGGGACCTCGCGCATGGCGATTCCGGCCTGCAGGGCAATGCGCGTAAGCGCCGAAGGCACATTGCAATCGGCGGGCAGCTCGAAAAGCCCCTCGGCAAAACGTCCGGGAATCCGCATCAGGCCGGCTGCGGCGTAGTTCAGGTCGATCCGCTCGAAACCGGCTGCGACGCCGGTCTCGGCTGGCTGGACCAGCACCGCATGGCTGCCCTCGAGCAGCTTGAGAGCAACCTGTCGGGCCACAAGCAGGCCTTCGGAAACGACAAGCAGCTCATCGTTGGCGGTTACCAGTCCGGCGAGGCCTCTGATCTCGGAAATGACATGGAACTGCGCGCCGGCTCGTTCGGCTTCATGCTGAAGGGCAATCAGCTCCGGCCCCACCTCGCGAGCAATGCAAACGATGCGCTGGCATTCCATGTCGAGCGCCAGGCCGAGCTGATGACGGGCAAGCGTGCGCCCGCCTATGCGCAGGAATGCCCGCGGCAAGAGCGAACCTGCGCCGGCAGGCTCCATCATCACTATCAGTGCTATGCGCAGCGTGTTCCTCCGGGCCGGCTCACGCAGCTTTAGGAAATGCCGAGCCCGGTGCCAAGCAGGACCGGGTCAGTTGCCGGAAAACTCGTCCAGAAAACCTTGCAGGCGACGCACGATCGACGGTTCGCCCGGGGCCGAATCCAGGGCTTGTTCGGCAAGCTCGATCAGCGGTTCGGCATGGAAACTGGCAGCAAGGCCTTTCAGGCGCATGGCCGCGACCTGCCAGTTGCCGTCGCAGCGCGCGCGCCGCAGCAAATCGATCTGCCGCGTCAGGCTTTCGATGAAGGCTGCGCGCAATTCCGCAAACAGCTCAGGATCGTCGCCGGCGGCAGCCGCCAAAGTGGTATCAAGAGCGCCTGCTTCCAATGCCATGGAGCGGTTTTAGGGGATTGAAGGTTAAACTGGGGTTTATCCGTCAAACGGGTGTGATATTCACCCGATATGGCTGGTGAAACGCGCATCATCGCTTTCGGCTCGGGGGATGAAGAGGCCGACAGGGAAGAAGTCCTTGTTGCCGAGGAAGTTACGTCCCACGAACCCGAACCGGAAAGCTGGGACCAGGAAAGCGACATCGCGTCTTCATCCTGGTCTGAATGGATAGTACCCGCTCTTGCAGGAGCCGGCATTGTCGCATGGACGAGCTTTTTCGTCTGGGCACGGCAGGCTGAAATCCTGTCCGCGCCGCAATTCGCCGCATGGACGGAACTGGTCGGCGACTGGGCGGTACCTGTCCTGCTGATTTTCACTGTCTGGCTGATTTTCATGCGCAACAGCCGCCGTGAAGCAGCCCGCTTCGGCGACGCGGCGCGCCTGCTTTCCGAGGAATCGACCCGTCTCGAAACACGCTTGTCCACCGTCAATCGTGAGCTCAGCCTGGCGCGGGAGTTCATCGCCTCGCAATCTCGCGATCTGGAGGCTCTGGGACGGATCGCCAGCGAACGTCTTTCCAAGAATGCAGGGGAACTGCAGGACCTGATCCGGGACAACAGCTCCCGGATCGATGCGATAGGCACGGTCAGCGATGCCGCGCTCGACAACATGGAGAGGCTTCGCGGCCAGCTTCCGGTCATCGCGAGTTCCGCGAAGGACATCACCAACAATATCGGCAATGCGGGTCGGACGGCCCATGCACAGCTTGCCGAGATGATCAACGGCTTCAACCGGCTCAACGAATTCGGGCAGGCGAGCGAGCGCCAGGTGGAAACGCTGCGCGGCGCGGTGGATGATGCCATCGCCGAATTCACCCGCCAATGCGAACAACTCGACGAGATCGCCAAGAACCGCTTTGCCGCCCTGGCGGAACGCGGCGCGGAATTCAGGACCGGGCTCGATACCCAGGAAGTCGAAGCACTTGCCGCGATCCGTAGCCGCGCTTCGGCGCTGGCCGAAGAAATCGAGCAAACGCGACAGGAACTTGATAGCCACGAAACGGAAAGCCTCACTTCGCTGAGAGCGCGTCTTTCCGCGTTGAGAGACGAAGGCGCCGCCATTTCGCGGGCCATGCGAGATGGCGAGAGCCGGGCAATCGAAAGCTGGCAGGCCAATCTTGAGGGCCTCAAGGAGGAAATGGCTGCGACCATCGCCTCGCTTCAACAGGCGGACAGTTCGGCCATAGAAGCCGCCCGCTCGCGTCTTCTCGCGCTCGCGGACGAAACCGCTTCCATCGAGGAGCAGATCGGGGAGCGCAGCCGGGCCTTCGACGAGGAGATCGAACGTCGGCGTGCGGAGACCGAAGAGAACCACCGGCACGCCGTCATCCGCCTGTCGGACCGCCTCGCGACGCTCGACGCCGAGATCGAACAGCGCCGCAATGCGCACGACGAGCAGAGCAATGCGATTGCGGCCCAAAGCGAGACGATTGTCGCTCGCCTTGGCGAATGCGAGCAGCGGCTGTCAGAGATCGCCGCCCTCAGCGAGCGGAACGAGGCCACTATTGCATCCGGCGTTCAGGCATTGGCGGACAAGCTTTCCGAAGCACGGTCGATGCTGGAGAATACCGGAAATGAAGTCGCCGAGGCGACCGATGCCAGCGTCCGCCTGCTTGAGCTGCTGCAAGGCTCGGCCAGGCTGAGCCGCGAGGAGTTACAGCAGGCGCTCGCTGCAAACCAGGAAACGCTTGAATCTGCGGAAGGCCACATTGCAGGGCTGCTCGGCTCGATTTCCGAAATGGGCAAGCAAGGCGCAGATTTCTCCGGCCTGCTCGATGCGTCCGGAACCAGGCTTGCCGACATCGGCGACGCGCTCGAAGCGCGGCATTCTGCGCTCGATCAGCAAAGTGGGACCTACGAGGCAAAGCTCGCCGACCTGAGGGATAAACTGGAAACAATCGAGCAGCAGAGCGACCGGCTTGCCGAAAAGGCGCAGGGCGAGTTGTCTGATGCGCTCCAATTGCTCCGGAGTTCGGTCGATGAGGCGTTGGCCGCGATTTCCGACAGGGGAGCGGGCGTCATTTCCGCTCTCGCGGGACGGCTTGGCGAAGAAAGCGCGGCTGCCATCGACAAGGCAATGCACATGAGTGCGGCCGAAACAGCCGGTCAGCTCGAGCAGGCCGCCGCCCATGCCGCCGGGGTGAGCCGGGAAGCAGCCGTCCAGCTGCGCGATCAGCTCACCAAGGTGAACGAACTGGTCGGCAATCTCGAACGCCGGGTCGCGCATGCCCGGCAGCGTGCCGAAGAGCAGGTCGATAACGACTTCTCGCGGCGCGTCGCGCTGATCACCGAATCCCTCAATTCCAATGCGATCGACATCGCCAGAGCGCTGTCCACCGATGTATCCGACACCGCCTGGGCTTCCTATCTGCGTGGGGACCGCGGCATCTTCACCCGGCGCGCGGTAAGTCTGCTCGAAAGCGGCGAGGCCCGGGCGATCGCCCAGATCTTCGAACAGGACAACGATTTCCGCGAACACGTGAGCCGCTACGTCCACGATTTCGAAGCGATCCTGCGGCAGGTGCTTTCCACCCGCGATGGACACGCCCTGGGCGTTACCCTGCTGTCCTCCGATATGGGCAAGCTCTACGTTGCTCTCGCACAGGCGATTGAACGCCTGAGGGACTAGGCCGAGGTCCGGAGCTAGTAGGCGTCGATGTCCTTGATCTTCGGCGGGTGGACGAAATTGAGATCGCCCACATCGATCCAGCCATTGACGTAGTTGACGTAATAGAGCGCGAAGAAAATCGCGGCGAGGATGGTCGCCCGCAGCACAATACGGCCCGGCCGGAAATGCGCGGGCGCGCTGTCGGCTTGCCCGGGCACTTTCTCAATCCCTTCCTCGTCATGGGTGCGCACGCCGAAAGGCATCACCAGGAATGCGCTCAGCACCCAGAACAGGGAATAGATCGCGACGATGGAAGTCCAGCGCATGGCCGATCTCTACCCGTCTTCCATGAGCATGACCTGAACCTGCGGTCGTTTGCCCGACCAGCGCTGCGCGGCTCGCCTTGCTGCAAGCCTTGCCGCTTCGGTGCGTGCTTCGCGATCGCGTGCCTTGGGGCCCTTGAGCCGCGCCAGCGCGTCGACCACGTCGGCGCAGGCTTCTTCGACGAAATCGGGATAATCCTCGTCCAGCGGCAAGCCCAGGCCGGCGACCTCGACCCTGCCCTGCCCGCCCACCGCGACCATGACGACGCCGTTGTAGGCGATCCTGCGGCGCATCACCATCGCCCCGCCTTCGGCCGGAGTGATGATATCGCCGTCAAGAACCAGTCGCCCGGCCCTGACTTCGCCGAACTTGCCCGGAAGGCCGGGAGCGAGCCGAACCAGATCGCCGTTCTTCTGAACGATTGCCTTTTCGATGCCATTTTCAAGGCCCAGGCGCGCCTGCTCCTGCATGTGGCGCATCTCGCCATGTACCGGCACCAGGATATCCGGACGCAGCCAGCCATACAGCGCTTCGAGTTCCGGCTTGCCCGGATGGCCCGAAACATGGATCGATCCGCGCCGATCGGTCACGACCAGAATGCCCTTTTCGGCGAAGAGGTTCTGGATGCGGCCGATGGCGACCTCATTGCCGGGGATCTGGCGGTTGGAGAACAGCACCACGTCGCCCGCTTCGAGCGAGATCGGATGATTGCCCTCACAGATGCGCGCCAGCGCCGCACGGGGCTCGCCCTGGCCGCCGGTCGCGACGATCAGCACCTCGCTGCGCGGCAGGCTCATGGCAGTATCGAAATCGACCAATTCGGGCAGATTTTCCAGATAGCCCGTGGCCTTGCCTGTCGCGATGATCCGGTCGAGCGAACGGCCCGCCACGCAAAGCGCGCGCCCGGTGGCCTTGGCGACTTCCCCCAACGTTTGCAGCCGCGCCACATTGGAAGCAAAAGTGGTCACGACAACCCGGCGTCCGGCATGCCTGCCGACTTCCTCCAGCAGGCCGCGATAGGCGTGCCCTTCCGATCCGGAAGGCTCGGGATTGAACACATTCGTTGAATCGCAGACCAAGGCAAGAATGCCCTCATCGCCGATTGCCGTGAGTTCCCTGGCAGTCGTCGGCGTGCCGATCAGCGGTTCGTCATCGAGCTTCCAGTCACCGGTGTGGAAGATCCGGCCATGGGGCGTATCGATCAGCAGCGCGTTGCCTTCGGCAATCGAATGCGCAAGCGGAACGTAGCGAATGCCGAACGGACCGATTGCGAACCTCTCGAGGTGATCGATGACGTTGAGAGTCACGTTTCCGGTGATCCCCGCCTCTTCGAGCTTCTCGTTGACCAGCCTCGCAGTGAATGGCGTCGCATAGAGCGGCACGCCGAGGTCGGCCGCGAAATAGGGCACCGCGCCGATATGATCCTCATGCGCATGGGTCAGTACCAGACCGAGCAGATCGTCCCGGTTCTCCTCGATGAATTCCAGGTCGGCGAAGACCAGATCCACACCGGGATACTGGGATTCGCTGAAAGTCATCCCGAGATCGACCATCAGCCACTTGCCGTCGCACCCGTAAAGGTTGACGTTCATGCCGATCTCGCCCGATCCGCCGAGCGCGCAGAATATCAGTTCCTTGCCGGGCTTCACTGGGCGGAAGCCCTCTCGGCAAGTATGGCGAGACCCTCGAGCGTCAGATCGGGATCGACGGAATCGAAAATGTCGGTGGCCTCATCGAACAGCACAGCAAGGCCTCCGGTGGCGATGACCTTGGCCGGGCGGCCGATCTCGGCCCGCATGCGCGCGATCAGCCCTTCCATCATCGCGACATAGCCCCAGAATACGCCGATCAGCATCTGGTCTTCGGTGTTGCGTCCGATCACGCTGGGCGTTTCGGGCACGTCTATGGCGATACGCGGCAGCATCGCGGTGTTACCTACCAGCGCGTCGAGCGAGAGATTGATGCCGGGGGCGATGATCCCGCCCTTGTAGGCACCGTGGAAGTCGATTGCATCGAAAGTCGTCGCAGTGCCGAAATCGACGATAATCAGGTCTCCACCGTGCTTGGCATGCGCGGCAATGGCGTTGACCGCACGGTCCGCGCCCAGCGATCGCGGCTCGTCCACGTCGATGTCGATGGCATAATCGACAGGCGGTTGGCCCGCTACCATGGGTTCTATGTTGAAGAAGTTGCGTGCCAGCACGTCGAGATTGTGAAGTGCGCGGGGGACCACGGTCGAAACGATGATCTGGTCGATCTTGCGCCTGTCGACGCCGCGGATCGACAGCAGCTGCATCAGCCAGACCGCATATTCGTCGCCGGTCCGGCGAGGATCGGTCGCAATGCGCCAGCGCGCCTTGAGAGTACGCCCCTCGAACAGCGCGAAAACGACATTGGTGTTGCCGGCATCGATCGCGAGCAGCATCGGTTTTCCGCCTCCTCCCCTTACCCGTCCAGCCTGACGAGGGTCACTTCGCCAGCATGGATGGCACGGCTTGCCCCGTCAGCCAAGCGCAGTTGGAGGCTGCCGTCCTCGCCAAGCCCCGCAAAAGCCCCGTTCGAGCGCGTATCGCCGGGTTCGAGGACGCTTATCTGTGTGCCGAGAGGATGGGCGGCCGTCAGCCAGCGCTTGATCACAGGGGCAATGCCGAAATTGCGCCAGCGTTCCAGTTCCACGTCGAACAACCGGGCAAGGTCGTTCGCGAATGCATCCCGACCCGGCGCCGTCGCAAGTTCGGACAGGGCAACGGTCTCACGATCCGGCAACTGCGGTGCGGCGGCAAGATTTACGCCGATTCCGACAATCACCGTGTCACCTTCTCGTTCAAGCAGGATACCGGACAGCTTGGCGTTGCCGACCATGACATCGTTGGGCCATTTGAGCATGGCCGAATGGGAGGCAGGCAGGTGGGCCGACACCGCTTCATGCACTGCCAGTCCGGCCAGTAGCGCCAGCGTTGCCGGTTCCGGGTCCCCGAAGTGCCGGTGGACCACAGTCGACCCCATGAAATTGCCGCTGCCGTCGAACCATTCGCGCCCTTGTCGACCGCGACCGGCCGTCTGCCGGTCGGTGACCAGCCAGTGTCCCTCCGGCACGAATTCCCCTGCACGCACTCGCGCGGCGAGATCCGCATTGGTGGAACCGGTTTCTTTGACCAGCTCAATCAAGCGAACGACCGCCTAGAGCTTGTCGAGAGGTCAAACCGTCAGAAACAGGGCAGTGGCTGCCGTTCCGGCAAGGTCGCCCAGCCATTTGGTCAGGAGATAGCCGAGCGGCGAAATGAACACACTGGTGATCACCAGCAGCGCCTGGTGCGCCCAGTCGCTGCGGCCGGTAACCTTGCCCGTCGGCTCGTCGAAATACATGATCTTGACGATCTTGATGTAGTAGAACGCGCCGATCACCGAGGCGGCGATGCCGAACACTGCCAGTGCGACGAGATCGGCCTGCACCGCGGCCTGGAACACCACGAACTTGCCCCAGAAGCCGAACAGCGGCGGCACGCCGGCGAGGCTGAACATGATCATCGCCAGTGCCAGTGCGAGGCCGGGCCGCGTGCTGGACAGGCCCGCCATGTCCGAAATGGCCTCGATCGGTTCGCCATCGGCGTCCTTGAGCATCAGCACGCCGACGAAGCCACCCAGCGACATCGCGACATATATCGCGAGGTAGACCAGCATGGCCGATGCCCCCTCGGGCGTCGCGGCGGCAAGGCCGATCAGCATGAAGCCGACATTGTTGATCGAGGAATAGGCCAGCAGCCGCTTGATGTTGGCCTGGCCGATGGCGCCCAGCGCGCCGACGACAATCGAGGCCAGTGCGGCGAAGATCACGATCTGGCGCCACGCATCTGCCTGCGTCCCGAACGCATCGAGCGCAACGCGCATCGTCAGCGCCAGCGCGGCAACCTTGGGCGCGGTGGCAAAGAAAGTCGTGACCGGCGTTGGCGCGCCTTCGTAGACGTCCGGTGTCCACATGTGGAACGGCACCGCGCTGATCTTGAAAGCCAGGCCTGCCAGCACGAAGACAATGCCGAACAGCGCTCCGGTCGAAAGCTCGCCGTCCAGTGCCGCGCGGATACCGGCAAAACTGGTCGTGCCGGTAAAGCCGTAGGTCAGGCTCATGCCGAACAGCAGGATGCCGCTCGCCAGTGCGCCCAGCACGAAATATTTGAGGCCGGCCTCGGCCGAGCGGTTGTCAGTCCGCAGGAAGGCGGCCAGCACATAGGCAGACAGCGAATTGAGTTCGAGGCCGATGTAAAGCGTGATCAGGTCCGCTGCCGAAACCATGATGCCCATGCCGAGCGCGGCGAACAGGATCAGCACAGGATATTCCGCGCGCATCGCCCGATATCGGTCGAAGAACGCCGGAGCGACAATGAGCGAAGCCCCCGCTGCACCATAGATCAGCAGCTTGGCGAACGCGGCAAAGGCATCGCCGCGATACTGGCCAAGGAATGCCTCGGTATCCGCGCCCATCGCCCCGCTGCACAGAGCCGGCGCCACGAGGAATGCGGCAGCGACGAGGGCGGCGACCGCAAGGACGCTGATCGCGCGGGATGCCTTGTCGCCCGACCAGGCGGCGACCAGCAGCAGCGCCAGACCGGCAACGCTCAGAACTTCTTCGGCCGCGATGAGGCGCAGCGACTGTGACCAGTCCATCAGTGTGCCCCCCCATGGTCAGCGGCTTCTTCTTCGTGGTGTTCGGCCTTCTTCGGCTCACCCATCTTCAGTTTCGCGTCGCCTTCCGGTCTCGCGCGGATGACGCGGGCCTCCAGCGCGGCGATGTCCTGCCGCATCGGCGCCAGGAAGCTTTCCGGATAGACGCCCATCCACAGCACAGCGGCCGCAATCGGCGCCATCATCAGCCATTCGCGCAAGTCCAGGTCCGGCATGGCGGCAGCATCGGCGTTCTTCTGCTCGCCGAAGGCAACCCGCCGGTAGAGATAGAGCATGTAGGCCGCGCCGAGGATCACGCCGGTGGCGGCCACTGCCGTCACCCAGCTCGACACCTGATAGATGCCGGCTAGGCTGAGGAACTCGCCAACGAAGCCGCTGGTGCCGGGCAGGCCGACAGAGGCCATTGTGAACAGCATGAAGAACAGCGCGTAATAGGGCATGTTGATCGAGAGCCCGCCATAACGGTCGATCTCGCGGGTGTGCAGCC
>JAGREL010000420.1 GCA_020446575.1 Novosphingobium sp.
TCATGACGTGTCTGGAGACACATATCGCCCTCCATGGCTCTACAGTTTTCGACCTGTGCGGAGGTAGGCGGCGTCGTCGCACAGGCGCCCAGAAGCAATGCTGGAACAATCCCAGCCACTATATGCATTCGTGTCATGATAAATCCCCTTTTAATAATGGTGTTTGTTCTTCCTGCGAGGCTTGCTCTTATATCTTTCGGTGATCAGATCTCCGCCTTTCCGTGAGGAACGTGAGAATAGGGCAATCGGAAACAGGAACTTCGCCCGGGCACTCATCGGCAAGCAATCGAAGCATGTCGCGAATATCGGACAGGCGCTTGAGCCGGACTTCGGCGTCCGTGATCTTGGCGAGCGTGATATCGAGCACGGCCTGCGCATGCGCGGTGTCCGATGCCCTGAGCGCCAGCAGCTGCCGGGCCTGATCGAGGGTGAAGCCAAGCTCCTGCGCCGAGCGGATGAAGTTGACGCGCTCGAGGTCCGTCGCGTCGTAGAGCCTGTAGCCCGCTGCCGTGCGCGCGGGCTCGCGCAGCAGGCCCATCCGCTCATAATAGCGGATCGTATCGCGGCCCACGCCTGCGGCCGCGGCCAGTTCGCCGATCTTGAAATTGCCCATGTCATCCGCTCGATCATGCCGGTTGGACCATGGTCCAGGGTCAAGCGGTTTCGCTTTGACCCCGAACGGTCTCCTCGTCGCCGGCGGCCCGCTGCCCCGACGCGTCGCATCAGGGCAGCCCGTGCCGCCGGGCCACCGGCTTGTCAGTTCTTGCGAAGCTCGACGATGTCGTGCTTGGCAGGCGTGCCGTCGGCGACGGACACGTGCGCGAAGTGATCGTCAAAGATATGGTCGATTGTCACATGGCCGACGAGCTGGCGGTGATAGGTCGGCGCCACGCCCTTGGACGGACCCGGATGGGTCACGACGCGATAGACCTCGAGCTTCTGGCCGACCTCGGCGCCATCGGCCTTGCCGATGCAGACGACCGTGCCGTTGCTGCCCGTGTCGACGATCGAGCCGCGCATGAACAGGCTGTGCCCGATGCCCTGGGCCATAGCGGGGACGGCAGCAAGCATCGAAATGCCGGCAAGCGCGACCATGAGAGTTTTTCTGACCATATTCACCTCCTTGGATGGTAAGCCACCGCCCGGACTTTGCCGAGGGGAAGAGCGTCTCTTCAGGCTTGGGACTACGGTCCCGGGTCCAGCCTCGATATACGTAGAGGCCGCAGCCGATCTTCTTCCCCGGGCCGGATCTTTATTGACGCGGAGTTGACGGAATCAGCCGTCAGCACTTCAAAATCCGCGCGGCGCGAGACTTTGGTTGGCTGCGCCCGCGAAACCCGCTAGATATCGAGGCCCGTGAAACGCCTGCTCGCCCTCCTGCTCGTCATCGGAGCGCTGTCCGGTCTCTTCGGAGCCCAGATGGCGGCCGCGCACAGCGTGCCGCAGGCGGCAGGCGCGCCGCTGGCCAAGGGCATGGATGCGGACTGCATGGCGATGATGGCCAAGCAGCAGCCTGCGCCCAGCGAAAAGCCCTGCAAGGGCCTGACGCTCGATTGCATCGCCGCGATGGGGTGCGTGATCCCGCTGGTCGCAGCGGACCTGGCAGGCGGCGTTGCGCCTGCGCGTCTCTACGACGCGCCCAGCTTCTGGACGACCGACACGATATTGACCGGCAAGGCGGTTGCGCCCGAGCCGGATCCTCCCACCAGCCTTGCCTGATTGAACGAGCACGGGCTGCGCGCATCGATCGATGCGTGCGCGCCCGGTTTCCTTCTTTTCAGTCAAAGGTTTTCGTGATGATCAAACTGCTTCCGGCCGCCCTTGTGGCGGCCCTAAGTCTCGCCGCCCCCCCCCCCCCCCCTCCCGCCCCTCCACACCCCCCCCCCCCACAGCCGACGAACACCCCCTAACCCCCACCCAGAATAAGA
>JAGREL010000421.1 GCA_020446575.1 Novosphingobium sp.
CCGAGCTGATCGCGCACGATCTGGCCCCGAAATTCGAGCGCGCGGACGTTCTGGGGATCGAGTTCCAGGGCATAATCCGCTGCCTCGATCGCCAGTACATGCTCCGTCCCGGCGTAGCGCAGCCGGCCGATCTCCACCCACATGGTCGCATCGCGGGGAGTGAGCTTGATGGCGCGGTCAAAGGCCCTGCCGGCTGCGGGAAGGTTTCCTTCCTGCTGTTCCAGTTTGCCCAGAGCGCGATAGCCGACCGCCGCCGAGTCCGACGAGAACTGGCCGGGTTCCAGCCAGCGTCGCGCCTTTTCCAGCGCGTCCTGCTGAATGAAGGCCTCGCCCATATAGGCGGCAACGGTTTCGCGCGATGCTCCGGCTTCGAGCGCTCGCCTGAGCTGGACTTCCGCGCCGATACCGTCGCCATGGCCCAGATACTGGCGCGCCGCGAGTATGAACTGTCCGGCCTGCGCTGGCGGCTCGGCCAGTCCGGGACCGCTCCAGGCCGATACCAGCAAGGCGCCGGCCATGGCGGCAGCCAGCCCTCGCCAGGCCGGCGCACGGCGTTCAGGCATGCAGGTCATACTGTTTCAGCAGGTCGTAAAGCGTCGGCCGGCTGATACCGAGCATCTTCGCCGTGCTCGAAATATTGCCCTCGCTGCGAGCCAGTGCGTGGCGGATGACCTTGCGGTCCGCCTGTTCGCGCGCGGACTTGAGATTGAGCGCGCGGACGGTCTCGGCATCCGGTTCGGCAAGATCGAGGTCGGCGGCAGACACCAGCTTGCCGTCGGCCATGATCACCGCGCGTTTGACCCGGTTCTCCAGCTCGCGGACGTTGCCCGGCCAATGCCAGGTATCGATGGCGACAAGCGCGTCGGTGGCAAAGCCCTTCACCTTGGGATTCATTTCCTCGGCAAAGCGGGTGAGGAACACCTTGGCGAGAAGCACCGGATCGCCGGGGCGCGCGGCAAGGCTGGGGATCTTCACGACGATCTCGGCAAGCCGGTAGTAAAGATCCTCGCGGAAGCTCCCGTCCTCGATCATGACTTCTAGGTTCTGATGCGTCGCGCAGACGATCCGCGTATCGACCGGAATCGACGAACGCGACCCGATCCGCTCGATCACCCGCTCCTGCAGGAAGCGCAGGAGCTTGACCTGCAGCTGCAGCGGAATGTCGCCGACCTCGTCCAGGAACAATGTGCCACCGTTGGCCTGTTCGATCTTACCCTCGGTTGTCTTCACCGCTCCCGTGAAGGCGCCCTTTTCGTGACCGAACAGCTCGCTTTCCAGGAGGTTTTCGGGGATCGCCGCACAGTTGATGGCGACAAAGGCACCTTCCGCCCGGTCGCTGGCTTCGTGCAGCCCGCGCGCAAGCAGTTCCTTGCCGGTGCCGCTTGCGCCCAGCAGCATGACCGAAACGTTGGTGTTGGCGACGCGTTCAATCGTTCGAGCCACGCGAATCATTTCCGGCGCGGCAGTGATCATCCGGCCCAGCACCCGCTCGTCCTTCGCCGCCTTGGCCGCCAGCCTGCGGTTCTCCCCTTCAAGCCGGTGAAGCTCCAGAGCGCGGCGGACGATCAGGCCGATGGCTTCAATGTCGACGGGCTTCTGATAGAAATCATAGGCCCCCTTGGCGATCGCCTGCAGCGCGCTTTCGCGGGCACCATGCCCGGTCGCGACGACCACCTTGGTGTCGGGTTTCACGCTCATGATCTCGTCGAGCACGGCAAAGCCTTCGCTCGTGCCGTCGGGGTCGGGCGGCAGCCCCAGATCGAGCGTCACGACCGGCGGCTCTTCCGCGCGCAGTGCGGCAAGCGCGGAGGCGCGGTCTCCCGCGACTATGACTTCGAAATCCTCATAGGCCCATTTCAGCTGCGCCTGGAGGCCTGGATCGTCCTCTACCACGAGGAGTTTGGGTTTCGCCTCGGTCATGATGCTTGTCTCTGTTCACTGCTGGCAAAATTCTCGTAAAGGTCGGTCGTCGCGGAAAGCGGCAGGCGGACGATGAAGCGCGAGCCCAGTCCTTCGCGGGATTCGACATCGAGCCGCCCGCGCATCGCCCGGACCAGTTCTCGCGCCTCGAAAGCGCCGATCCCGAACCCTCCCTGCTTGGAAGAGACAAAGGGCTTGAAAAGCCGGTTGCGAACGAAGTCCGGCGACATGCCGCAACCCGAATCCACCACTTCAAAACACGCCTGCAGGCCGTCGCAGGTCAGGGTCAGAAACACCGGACGGTTTTCCTGACTTGCATCGATCCCGTTCTGGATCAGATGCACCAGCACCTGCTCCAGCGACTCCCGGTTCGCCGTCACCATACATTGGTGGCATTCGCCAAGAACAACCGGATGACCGCCCTTGAAACTGTCGGCAACCTGCCTGGCCACATCGGCCGCGGAGACTTGCTCCATTCGGTCGACAGTACCAGCGCCATACCGTGAGAGCCGGGCCAGCAGGGCGTTCAGCTTATCGGCAGAGTTCCGCAGCGTCACCAGCATGTCGTCGCGAAACTCAGGCTTGTCCGCGTGAAGCTCCGCATTGCGGGCCAGCAGGCTCAGCTGGCTCGCGAGATTCTTGATATCGTGCATCACGAAGGCAATGCGCCGATGGAAATCATCGAACCGGCTCGCCTCCGCCAGCGCTTCCTGGCTGGCATGTTCCGCGAGATAGCTGGCAAGCTGCTGACCGACCACGCGCAGCAGGTCGAAGTCCT
>JAGREL010000063.1 GCA_020446575.1 Novosphingobium sp.
CGCCCAGTGGACAGACTGCGCGCTTTCCGCTATCCGCGCGCCATGCTGGACAACCGCCCCACCCTTCCGCCCGAAATCGCCCGCCGCCGGACCTTTGCGATCATCTCGCACCCCGAAGCGGGCAAGACCACGCTGACCGAAAAGCTGCTGCTGCAGGGCGGCGCGATCCACCTTGCCGGCGAAGTGAAGGCGCGCGGGGCAGCGCGGCGGGCGCGGTCTGACTGGATGAAGATCGAACAGCAGCGCGGCATTTCCGTCACCAGCTCGGTAATGACGTTCGAGAAGACCGATGAAAACGGCGAGATCGTGACCTTCAACCTGCTCGATACGCCGGGCCACGAAGACTTCTCCGAAGACACCTACCGCACGCTGACAGCCGTCGATTCCGCGATCATGGTGATCGACGCCGCCAAGGGCATCGAGCCGCAGACGAGAAAGCTGTTCGAAGTCTGCCGGCTGCGCTCGGTGCCGATCATCACTTTCATCAACAAGGTCGACCGTGAGGGGCGTGCCTGCTTCGACCTGCTCGACGAAGTGGCCGACATGCTGGCGCTCGATGTCAGCCCGCAAAGCTGGCCGGTCGGCATGGGCGGCATGTTCAAGGGCGTGCTCGATCTCGCGACCAACCGCGTCAGCCGCCCGGAAGGGGACAGCCGCGAATTCCTCGGCAAGGTGGAGGATGCGTCGGAGCTACCGGATGATGTGGCCGAGGAAGTCGAGCTGGCGAAGGCAGGCTATCCCGAGTTCGATCTGGAAGCCTATCGCGGCGGGGACCTTACGCCCGTGTTCTTCGGTTCGGCGCTCAAGAATTTCGGCGTGGCCGAGCTGATCGACGCCATTGCCAAATACGCCCCGCCGCCGCGTCCGCAGCCTACGGAAGCAGGTGAAATCACGCCGGACGAGAAGGAAGTCAGCGGTTTCATCTTCAAGGTGCAGGCAAACATGGACCCGCAGCACCGCGACCGGATCGCTTTCATGCGGCTGGTTTCGGGCACCTTCAAGCGCGGCATGAAGCTCACGCCTTCGGGGCTGGGCAAGCCGATCGCGGTCCATTCGCCGATCCTGTTCTTCGCGCAGGACCGCGAGATCGCCGACAGTGCCGAACCGGGCGACATCATCGGCATCCCCAACCACGGCACGCTCAGGGTGGGTGACACGCTGTCCGAGAAGAACGAGATCCGCTTCACCGGCCTGCCCAATTTCGCGCCGGAAATCCTGCGCCGCATCGCGCTCAAGGACCCGACCAAGACCAAGCAGCTCAGGAAAGCGCTCGACGATCTCTCCGAGGAAGGCGTGATCCAGGTGTTCTATCCCGAAATCGGCGCGCAATGGATCGTAGGTGTTGTCGGCCAGCTGCAGCTCGACGTGCTGGTGTCGCGGCTGGAAGCTGAATACAAGGTGGAAGCCATGCTGGAGCCCGCGCCGTTCGACACGGCGCGCTGGCTCAAGGGAGGCGATACGGCACTCAAGGGTTTTGCCGATTTCAACAAGGCCAATCTCGCGAAGGACCGCGACGGTGACCCGGTGTTCCTCGCCAAGTCCGCCTGGGATGTCGGCTACCAGCAGGAAAAGAACCCGGAGCTGACGTTCAGCGCCACCAAGGAACGCTGACGCCTGTACGGACCTGCTTTAATTGGATAAATAGAGACCATGGCCAAATTCACTGACATACTAAGCGACGACCATGTCGCTATGATCAACCGCCAGAGCGTGTTTTTCGTCGCGACGGCGGCGTCCGAGGGGCGGATAAACCTTTCGCCCAAGGGATATGACAGCTTTCGCGTGCTGGCACCGGACCGGGTCGCCTATCTGGACCTGGCAGGCTCCGGGAACGAGACCAATGCCCATCTGCTGGCTGATGGGCGCATCACGATCATGATGTGCAATTTCCAGCAGCCCGCGTTGATCCTGCGCATCTATGGACGGGGGCGCCCGGTGCTGCCCGTCGATCCGGACTGGGATGAGCTGGCCAGCCATTTCACCCTGCTTCCCGGCACACGGCAGATTTTCGATATCGAGGTCGAAAGCGTGCAGACCAGTTGCGGTTACGGCGTGCCGCTCATGACGGTCGAAAACGAACGCAACACGCTGGTGAAATATCATGCGGGTGTCGATCCCGGCCAATGGGCAGAGAAATATGCGAGCCAGCGGGAAAGCATCGACGGCCTGCCGACACGTCCCACCGATCGTTACATTGCCGGCGCTCGCAAGGCGCCGGTGGAGGACTAGGGCCGTTCTGGCGTCCTAACGCCCGTCGAACAGCAGCTTGACGAAATCGTGGAGCAGCCGGGCTTGCCGCCCGATCACCGACTTGTCGCCGACCGCCCGTGACGTGATGATCGCGCCGTCCGCTATGACATTGAACATGTCGGCCACGGCTTCGAGGTCTGCGGGCAGGCGTGGCGGGTGGATTTCCGCGATTTCCAGCAGCCAGTCGTGAAAGCGCTCTCGCCAGCCGAGAACCGCTTCGCGTGTCAGCCGCGCGACCTCGCTGTCGAAAGCGCGCTCCTGGAAAGTGGTGGAAGCAACGAGGCATCCGGGATGCAGGCTGGGCAAATCGTCCATCATCTCGGCGAACAGCTTCAGGAAGATCAGGAAGCTCTGCAGGGGATCGTCGGACAGGGCCCGCGCCCGTTCGGTCAGCTCGTCGAAAATCGCGTTGTCGCGGGCGACGTAGCGGGTGAGGAGCTGGCGGGCGAGGTCGTTCTTGTCGCGGAAGTGGTAAAAGAACCCGCTCTTGGTGATGCCGGCCGCTTCCACCAGTTCCTCGATCGAGGTGGCGGCAAAGCCCTTGTGGATCGCGGCGTCCTCGGCGAGGTCCATGATGCGCTCGCGGGTGCGGGCGCCTTTCGAGCCTTCCTTCGCGGTCTCCGGGGCAAACTGTACCTCGGGTGTGGTTTTTGCGATCAGCTGCTTGACCAAATGGGATGCTCCCCGATGCTTGACTTTCTAAAGCCCTGATATCGCTTCTGTATTGGCCCAGTTGCCAAAACCGACCGCGTTCCCGCTGGAAGCGGTTCACGACCAGGCCTAATCTCTTCCCCGTTCGAGAATCGAGCAAGGCGGCGCGTTTGATACCACAACCGGGCAGGCGCGGCACGCGGCCGGGATTCTTTCAGTTCGCGAGAAAGGGATTTTCGCCATGAATACCATTGCTCCGACCGTTGCAGAGCGCGGGCATCACTTGCCCCAGTTGCAGGGCAAGCTGTTCCTGACAGATGGCGGGCTTGAGACCACGCTGGTTTTCCTCGACGGCATCGACCTGCCCCATTTCGCAGCCATCGACATGCTGCGGCAGGAAGGCGGACGCGAGCAGCTCGTCGACTATTTCGAGACCTATCTCGCCATCGCGCATGAGGCCGGGGCCGGTTTCGTGCTTGAAAGCGTGACCTGGCGGGCCAGCGCGGACTGGGCGGAGCCACTCGGCCTCTCGCAGTCGGAGCTGGACGCGCTCAACCGCGAGGCGATCGGCATGCTGCACGAGCTGCGCGAGAAGCACCAGACGGAGGCGACGCCTGTCGTCATCAGCGGCTGCATCGGCCCGCGCGGCGACGGATACGATCCGGGCGCGCTGATGAGCGCCGAGGAAGCGCGGGCGTATCACGCGCACCAGATCGGTATTTTCAGGGAGGCGGGCGCGGACCTCGCCACGGCCATCACCATGAACAACATTCCCGAAGCCGCCGGTATTGCCCTGGCCGCAAAGGATGCCGGTCTGCCGGTGGCCATTTCCTTCACGGTCGAGACCGACGGCCGCCTGCCGACCGGTGATACTCTGGCCGAAGCGATCGGTGCGGTCGACGATGCCACGGGCGGATACCCAGCCTATTACATGATCAACTGCGCTCACCCGACTCACTTCGCCGGCGCGCTTGCCGATGGCGAGGCGTGGGTCGAGCGCATCCGCGGCATCCGCGCCAACGCCTCGAAATGCAGCCACGCGGAGCTGGACGAGGCGATCGAACTCGACAGCGGCAATCCGGAAGAGCTCGGCCAGGATTATGGCCGGCTGCTGGAGCGCCTGCCGAAGGTTGGCGTGGTTGGCGGCTGTTGCGGCACCGACCACCGCCACGTCGCGGCGATCGCGAAGACGTTGTGCGGTTAGACCACCACGATCTTCTGAAACAAACTTCGCCATTCCCGCGAAAGCGGGAACCCGGCGTTCGAACATTGAGTTCGGCGCGGCGTCGGGACGGCCTTGCCGGCGCTATCGACGCCTTCGTGATTGCCCCGGTTCACGATGCGCACTAGTCTCCTGCGGGAAATCCGGTTTCGTCATCTTCCTGTGCAACTCTCCTTCGCCAGCTACAACATCCGCAAGGCCGTCGGCATCGACCGGCGCCGCGATCCAGACAGGATCCTTGCGATCCTGCACGAGATCGACGCGGACATCGTCGCCCTGCAGGAGGCGGACCGGCGTTTCGGCAGGCGCATGAGCGTGCTGCCGCTCCACGCGATCCATGAGCACACGCCTTATTATCCGGTTCCGCTCTCCATGAAGCCCGACAGTATCGGCTGGCACGGCAACGCGCTGCTGGTCAGGCGCGGGATCGAACTGGCCGACGCGGCGGTCGTGCCGCTGCCGACGCTGGAGCCGCGCGGGGCGATCAGGGCGGATCTGGTCGCCGGAGGCGCGCGTATTCGCGTTGTCGCCATGCATCTCGACCTGTCGGGTCTGCGCCGCCGCCACCAGGTCCGCAGCGTGCTCGACCATGTGTCCGATTGCGACGGCGCTTGCCCGACGGTGCTGATGGGCGATTTCAACGAATGGGCGCGGCGCGGCGGCTGCTTTCGCGAACTCGGCCGGGACTGGCAGGTATTGTCCTGCGGGCACAGCTTTCCCTCGCGCCGGCCGGTCGCCCAGCTCGACCGTATCGTCGCCTCGCACGAATGGCGCGTGCTCGATGCCTCGACGCACCACAGCCTGCTCTCGGCGCGCGGATCGGACCACTTGCCGATCCGGGCCAAGCTGGAGCTGTCGGGGTTTGATAAATAGTCCCGTTCCGGCGTTACATCGGCCACAGGAATTCATCGCGCTTTCCGCGATCACGGGTCTTGTCCGCATTTCGTGCATTTGCCCCGTCCCAAAACGAATTGTGAATCAATTCATGGCTTTGTCACCTATGTTAATGCCTAATAATTAGGCAGCTGCCTATGAATCGAGCGCTCGTGTTGCGGCTGCTAAGAGCACGGCAAAACTGACTTCCCTGATTCCTTTACAGATTCTTAATTTGGCACGCCCCTTGCGTTTGTCACGGGAGCCGGCGCTTGGCCGGCGGCTGACAGGGGAAAGGCATGAAATTCATCATAGCCATCATCAAGCCGTTCAAGCTTGACGAAGTACGGGAGGCCCTGGGTGCGATTGGCGTAGCCGGCATGACCGTCTCCGAAGTCAAGGGCTTTGGGCGGCAGAAGGGCCAAACCGAGATTTATCGCGGAGCGGAATATTCGACCAACATGCTGCCCAAGGTGAAGATCGAAGTGGCCGCGCCCGACGATCTGGCGCCGAAGGTCATCGAGACGATCCAGCAGACCGCAAGCACCGAAGCAATCGGTGACGGCAAGATCTTCGTTCTCGATCTCGCATCCGCAGTCCGTATTCGCACCGGCGAATCCGGGGACACCGCGCTGTGATCGGCGCGTCCGACAGGAGGGAAACCACCATGATCCGCAAGCTTCTTTGCGGCGCCGGCGCGCTGGGCTTCTCGCTCTTCGCCGCGACCGCCGCCTTTGCTCAGGAGGCAGCCGAGGCTGCCGCTCCTGTTCCCAATCCGGGCAACAACGCCTGGATGATAACCGCAACAGTTCTCGTTATGATGATGATCCTGCCGGGACTGGCCCTGTTCTACGGTGGCCTGACCCGTTCCAAGAACATGCTTTCCACCATGACACAGGTCACCGCCGCGGCATGCGTCGGCATGCTGATCTGGGTGATGTGGGGCTACTCGCTGGCATTCGGGCCGGAAACCTCCGAAGGTTTCATCGGCAGCTTCATCTCTGGTGGTGCCTTCTTCCTGTCCTCAGTCACGCCGGACAGCACGGCAGCGACGTTCTCGGATGAAGTGATCAGCGAATATGTCTTCATCGCGTTCCAGATGACCTTTGCCGCGATCACCGGCGCACTCGTTTTCGGTGCGACGGTCGAGCGTCTGAAGTTCTCGGCGGCGATGATCTTCATCATCATCTGGTCGACAATCGTCTACTATCCGATCGCACACATGGTGTGGGCGGGCGGTGGCCTGATCTTCGAATGGGGCGCTCTCGATTTCGCCGGTGGTACGGTGGTGCACATCAACGCCGGTGTGTCGGCGCTGGTTGCCGCCCTGATCCTTGGCAAGCGCAAGGGCTATCCGACCGAGCCGATGCCGCCGCACTCGCTGACGCTGACGCTGGTCGGCGCCGGCCTGCTGTGGGTTGGCTGGTTCGGCTTCAATGCCGGTTCGGAACTCGAAGCCGACGGTTTTGCCGGCCTCGCTCTGATCAACACCTTCGTGGCCACTGCATCCGCCGCTTTGTTCTGGATGCTGGCTGAGCGTGCCGCTGGCCACAAGGCCTCGGCCTTGGGCATGGCTTCGGGCATCATTGCCGGCCTCGTTGCGGTCACTCCGGCTGCCGGTAACTCCGGCCCGTTCGGTGCGATCGTGCTCGGTGCTATTGCCTCGATCGTGTGCTTCATCGTGGTTTCCAAGGTCAAGCCGGCCCTGGGCTTCGACGACTCGCTCGACGCCTTCGGCATCCATGGCATCGGCGGCATGATCGGTGCGATCGGCACGGGTATCGTCTACTCCCCGGCCCTTGGCGGCCCGGGCGGTGACGACTTCGTGATGGGCGCCCAGGTCTGGATTCAGATCAAGTCGGTGATCGTCTCGATCCTGTGGGCCGGTATCGGTACCGCGATCGCGCTCTACATCGTCAAGGCCATCATGGGCCTGCGTGTCACCGAGGAAGTCGAAATCGAGGGTCTCGATATCGGCGAGCACGGCGAACGCGCCTACAACTAAGAGTTCAACAAGCTTGGCGGGGTTGGGCTTTCCTCCTCTCCTCCCACCCGATCCCGCCTAACGTTGTTCCTCCTGCGAACAGCAACTTGAAGGGCCGGAGCGTAAAGCTCCGGCCCCCTTTTTTGTCTGCGGTGTTCGAAGCTTGCCGCCTTGCCCCCGGCTCAGACCGTGGCGGCGGAGCGGCTCTTGCTTGGCGGGCGATCGAACCGGGCCCGGTAACACCGCGAGAAATGGCTCTGACTGCGAAAGCCGCAGGCAACGCCGATATCGGTGACGGACAGGCTGGTGGAGCGCAGCAGTTGTGCCGCATGGTCCAGCCGCATATCGAGGTAGATCTCCGAAATCGTCCTGCCGAAGTGCCGGGCACAAAGGCGTTCCAGCTGGCGCAGCGAAACGCCTGCCTCGCGGGCCAGAAGCTCCCGGGGCAGCGGATCCTCCAGGGCGCCTTCCATGGCCGAGAGCATCCGCACCATCCTTTCGTCGACCGTCCCGAAGCGGGTTTTGACGCCCGCACGCTGCGAAAGCCCGGCGGGCCGGGGCTCGGTGCGGATGAACCAGTCGGCGACCTGCCGTGAGAGCTGCACGCCGTAATCCATCGAGATCAGTTCGACCGCAAGGTCCATGCCTGCGCTTCCGCCGGCGCACGTCATCCGGTCCCGGTCGATGACGTAGAGGCCGCCCTCGATCGCGAGGCCGGGAAATTCTTCCCTCAGCGCTTCGGCATGCTCCCAGTGGATTGTCGCGCGATAGCCATCGAGCAGGCCGGCGCGCGCCAGCAGGAACGGCCCACCGGAGACGCCGACGAGGCCTGATCCGCGCCTGGCCATCCGCCGCAGCCAGGCGAAGCAGTCCTTGTTGCGGTATGCGGCGGGATCGCCGGCGGCGAAGACGAAGATGCGGTCGTAGGCATGGCTGCCGTCCATCGCCGGCGTTGCTGCTATTGCCGTGCCGCTGGATGCGGTGACCGGCCGTCCCTCGATCGAAATATGCGTCCAGCGGTATAGCTCGCCGTCCGCCAGCCGGTTGGCCGCCCGGAATGGCTCGATGATCGAGGCATAGGACATCAGGGCAAAGCCGTCCGTGAGCAGCAGCCCGATGCTGACCGGAGATTGGCGGCCATGAATGTCGCTTACAGGCATATTGATGCCGTATAGGGACAATCAAGGCGATTCAGAAGAAGATACTTTTCTCTGCGCGAAACGCGATTTGCGGATCGTACGGAACGGACATGCGATATTCGGTCTTCTCCCTTGCCGCCAATGCTCTGAGCGGCCATCGCCGCTGGAAGCGGGTGTGGCGCGATGCCGAGCCGGCGGACTCCTATGATATCGTCATCGTCGGCGGTGGCGGCCACGGACTTGCCACCGCGCATTACCTTGCCCGGAACCACGGCATCACGAATGTCGCCGTGATCGAGAAGGGATGGATCGGCGGCGGCAATGCCGGACGCAATACGACCATCATCCGCTCCAATTACGGCCTGCCGGGAAACGAGCCGTTCTACGAATGGTCGATGAAGCTCTGGGAAGGCCTGGAACGGGACCTCAACTACAACGTGATGGTCAGCCAGCGCGGCATCGTGAACCTGTTCCATTCCGATGCCCAGCGCGATGCCTATGCGCGCCGTGGCAACGCGATGCGTCTGCACGGCGCGGATGCCGAGTTGCTCGACCGTGACGAGGTGCGCAGGCTCGCTCCGTTCCTCGATTTCGAATCCGCGCGGTTTCCGATCATGGGCGGGCTCTATCAGGGCCGGGCAGGGACGGCCCGCCACGACGCGGTCGTCTGGGGCTATGCGCGAGCGGCCTCGGCCCGCGGGGTGGACATTATCCAGAATTGCGAAGTGACGGGTTTCCTGCGGGACGCAACCGGTGCCGTGTCCGGGGTCGAGACGACGCGTGGTGCGATTCGGGCCGGCAAGGTTGGCCTGGCCGTCGCCGGCAATTCCTCGCGTGTGGCCGCTCTGGCCGGCTTGCGGCTGCCGATCGAGAGCCATGTGCTTCAGGC